>DATHTQ010000372.1:0-2728 GCA_035463055.1 Candidatus Limnocylindria bacterium | reverse complement strand
CAGCACCAGCGGGATGTCCGCCTGCCCCCTGCCCACGCCGGTCGCGTCGATTGCCAGGCCCGAGAGCCGGGGACCGACGAGGCCCAGCGACGCGGACAGCAGCGTGAGCAGCACCGCCAGCACGAGGCGGGCGCGGCTGCGCCCCATGTACTGCCATAGGCGCCTTAGGATCTGCCGCCGGGGCATCCGCGCCTCGCCAAGGGAGCGCTTGTCCCCGCTGGTCTCCTGGCGGCTCATGCGGCCGCCCTTGATGATCCCGCCGCTCACCTGCTCGCCTCCGTCCCCGGCGCCTCGCCCTGGGCGAGCTCCGCCATCTGGGTCAGCGCGATGTCGCGGTAGGCGGGGCAGCTTTGCATCAGCGCGTTGTGCGTCCCCAGGCCGATGGCGCGGCCGTCGTCCAGCACGAGGATCTGGTCCGCGCCCCGGATGCTGGACACCCGCTGCGCGATGACGATGCAGGTGACGTCGCCGCGCTGGGCCGCCAGCGCGCGGCGCAGGTTGGCGTCGGTGCGGTAGTCCAGCGCGGAGGAGGCGTCGTCGAGGATGAGCAGCTCCGGGTCGTCCGCCAGCGCGCGGGCGATCAGCAGGCGCTGCTTCTGCCCGCCGGAGAGGTTGTTGCCCCGGGAGTCCACTTCGTGCTCCAGTTTTCCCGCCGTTTCCATGACGAAGCCCTCCGCCTGCGCGTCGCGCAGGGCGCGAAGGACCTGCGCGTCGTCCGCGTCGCGGAAGAAGGCGACGTTGTCCCGCACCGTCGCGGCCATGACGAAGTCGCTCTGGAACACCACGCCCACCTGGGCCGCCAGCTCCTGCGGCGGGATGGAGCGCACGTCCCGCCCCCGGATGCGGACGGTACCCCGGTCCGCGTCGTACAGGCGCAGCAGTAGGCTGGCCAGCGTGGTCTTGCCGCTGCCGGTGGCGCCGATGACCCCCAGCGTCTCCCCGGGCCGCAGGCGGAAGGAGATGTCGTGCAGGTTGTCCTCCACGCCGTTGTAGCTGAAGGAAACGCGGTCGAACTCCACGTGCCAGGGACCGGTTTCCTCCTGGGGCGCAAGTATCGGCTGGCCCTCGGGCATCTCCAGCACCTCGCCGATGCGCCGGGCGGAGGCGATGCCCTTGCTGGACATGATGAAGATGCGCGTGATGCCCAGCATCGCGTTGGAGATGATGGCGAAATAGTTGAGGAAGGCGATGATGCTCCCCGGGCGCGACAGGCCTGCGTTGACGAGGAACGCCCCGGCAAGCACCACCCCGGTCAGCCCGAGGTTGAGGGTCAGCGACGTCAGGGGGTTGCTCACGGCGACGACGCTCCCGGCCTGGCGGCCCGTCTCCGCCAGGTCCGCGTTGACGGAGTCGAAGCGCGCCTTCTCGCCCTCCGTCCGGGACAGCGCGCGGATGACGCGCACGCCCACGATGTTCTCCTGGAGCACGCGCACCAGCGTGTCCAGCACGCCCTGCTGGCGGCCGTACATGGGGACGGACTTCTTCGTCACGACGAAGATGACCCCGGCGATGACGGGCATCGTGAGCGCGAGCACGACGGTCAGCCGGGCGTCCAGGATGGCGGTGAGGATGAGCCCGCCAACCAGCAGGATGGGGGCGCGCACCCCCAGGCGCTGGGTGCGGTTGAGGACCTGGTTGACGTTGTACGGGTCCGTGGTTAGGCGCGACACCGCCGAGGACAGGCTGACGCTATCGAACTGCGCCATGGACAGGCCCAGGAGCCGGGAGAACAGGTCGCGGCGCAGCGAGAGGGTCACCTTGCCGGCGGTCACCGCCGCCATCCGGTTGGCGTAGATGTTCAGCGCGAAGGACGCCGCGGCGCACGCCGCCATGCCGCTGCCCCACAGGTACACGAGGCGCGGCTCGCGCCGCGGAACCACGTCGTCGATAAGCACGGCGAGGATGAAGGGGATGAACAGGTCCAGCATCGAGGCCGCGAACTTGACCGCCAGCGTCCAGGAGAGGGCCAAGCGGTGGGGCCGCAGGTAGGAAAGCACCTTCCTCACGCCTGCCCACCCCTTCCGGCGTCCCAGGCCTCCGCCCGGGCGCGCATGCGCTCCAGCAGCGCTTCCAGCGCCCCCGTCTCCGCGGCCGTCATACCCCGGGTCAGGTATTCGTTCCACCGTTCGTTGGCCTCGCGCACCGCGGGCGCGGCGTCAATCGCCTTTTGCGTGGGGAAGACCGCCAGCTGGCGCTTGTCCTCCGGGCGCGTTACGCGCGTGACGAACCCCAGCTCCTCCAGGGCCGCGAGCTGCCGCGCGGCGTTGGACGGGTTCACGTGCAGCTCCCGCGCCAAATCCTCCTGGGACAGGCCGGGCCGCGCGCAGACGTGCAGGATGTAGGGCGCCTGGAACGCCGTTAGCGACAAGCCCTTGAGCAGCTCGCCCCGGAACTGGTTGCCGCAGCGCGCGATGACATTGATTCCCCGGGTGATGGCGGGCATGGCGTTGCCTCCTTGCGCGCGCAACGGTTGCGCACGCAACCATAAGTATACGGATTGTACCCCGGCAGTCAAACGGCACGGGGGTATACCGTGTCCTTACGCCGCAGAACCCCGCAGTCCAGTCGTGCCGTTCAACTTATCCCTGCACTTTCGCCTCTAGACTATTCTTTCAGTCCCATAATAGTAATAGAAATGGCTTGTTCGGCGTCAAAGAATAGAAGAATTAATATATCTCGGGTATCGCGGCAGGCACCCAGGCATCCCGTGGACTGCTTGAATGATACC
>DATHTQ010000371.1:0-1777 GCA_035463055.1 Candidatus Limnocylindria bacterium | reverse complement strand
CAGCCTCGGCAACGCCTCATTTCTTGACACCGGACACGCGGCAACCGTATTATGGCGTCAGCGTTTATGATGGATGGAGGGTGTTGTATGCCCGTCACGATGGATAAGCTCACCGCGCTGTGCAAGGTGCGGGGCTTCATTTTCCCCGGTTCCGACATCTACGGCGGCCTCGCCAACACCTGGGACTACGGCCCGCTGGGCGTCGAGTTCAAGAACAACGTCAAGCGCGCCTGGTGGAAGAAGTTCGTCCAGGAGAGCGACACCAACGTCGGCCTGGACAGCGCCATCCTGATGAACCGAAACGTCTGGGTAGCGTCGGGGCACGTGGGCAGCTTCAACGACCCGCTGATGGACTGCCGCGCCTGCAAGAGCCGCTTCCGGGCCGACCAGCTCATCGAGGACTTCGCGAAGGCCAAGGGCGCGCCGCTGCAGGCCGACGGCTGGGACGGGGAGAAGCTCGAGGCATACATCCGCGACGAGGGCGTCCCCTGCCCCTCCTGCGGGAAGAGGGACTTCACCGCCATCCGCAAGTTCAACATGATGTTCAAGACCTTCCAGGGCGTCACCGAGGACAGCGCCGCGGAAATCTACCTGCGGCCCGAGACCGCCCAGGGCATCTTCGTCAACTTCAAGAACATCGTCCGCTCCACGCGCAGCAAGCTGCCCATGGGCGTGGCGCAGATCGGCAAGTCGTTCCGCAACGAGATCACCCCCGGCAACTTCACGTTCCGCACGCGCGAGTTCGAGCAGATGGAGCTGGAGTTCTTCTGCAAGCCCGGCGAGGACCTCGAGTGGTTCGCCTACTGGCGCGGCTTCTGCCGCGACTGGCTGCTGTCGCTGGGCATGAAGGAGGAAAACCTGCGCCTGCGGGACCACAAGCCCGAGGAGCTTTCGCACTACTCCAAGGCCACGACGGACTTCGAGTACCAGTTCCCCTTCGGCTGGGGCGAGCTGTGGGGCATCGCGGACAGGACGGACTTCGACCTCAGGCAGCACCAGGCGCACAGCGGGGAGAACATGGAGTACATGGACCCCGTCACCAACGAGCGCTACCTGCCCTACGTCATCGAGCCGTCCCTGGGCGCAGACCGCGTGGCGCTGGCGTTCCTCTGCGACGCCTATGAAGAGGAGGCGCTTGAGGGCGGCGACGTGCGCACCGTGCTGCGGCTGCACCCCGCGCTGGCCCCGTTCAAGGCGGCCGTGCTGCCGCTGCAGAAGAACAAGCTGGGCGAGAAGGCCCGCGAGGTGCACCGGGAGCTGCGCCGCCACATGATGGTGGACTACGACGACTCCGGCTCCATCGGCAAGCGCTACCGCCGCCAGGACGAGGCCGGGACGCCCTTCTGCGTCACCGTGGACTTCGACACCCTGGAGGACGGCACCGTCACCCTGCGGGACCGCGACGCCATGACCCAGGAGCGCGTTCCGCTGGAGCGCCTCGCCGCGGTCCTTACGGAAAAGACCCTGTTCTGAGGGAGGAGCAACGGATGGACGAGCAGAACCGGCAGCCGCGCGCGCGAAGGGCCGACAGGCACCGCGAGGAGGCGGAACAGCTCCCGCCGCAGGCGACCCGCCGCGCGGGCTTCCCGCCGGAGGACGAGGCCCCGCTGCCCATCGGCGGCTACGACGCCGCGCGCCCCGCGCAGCGCCCCGTCCAGCGCCCCATCCCCGGCCCGATCCCCGGTCCCGGCGCGTCCCGCCCCATCCCCGGCCCCATCCCGGGGCAGGGCCCCGGCCCGGCGCGCCCGGCGCCCGGCCCGTCGCGCACCCCGCCCCT
>DATHTQ010000370.1:0-4522 GCA_035463055.1 Candidatus Limnocylindria bacterium | reverse complement strand
CGCGATGTACGCGGCGGTGGCCGCGGGCATCCACCCGGACCTGCTATCCGCCCAGAAGAGCATGGGCGCGGGGTTCGCCCGCGTGTACACGCCGGATGCCCGGCGGACAGCGCGGTTGTTGCCGCTGTACCGCGACTACCTGCGCCTTGCGGAGTTCGCCAACCGCTGGAAGGGCTGAGGGGATAGCGCAAAAAATCCCGATATCCAAAGCACAAGGCCGCCGGCAAGGGATGCCGGCGGCTTCCTGCTGTATCCAGTCGTGCCGGGGGTTGGGGTATATTCAACAGTATGGCGCAAAGTGTCGCGCTTTGGCTCCCCGGGTGTACCATTTGGGTCAAGCACGGGAGCCGGCCGCCCCCGCAATGCAGGAAGCGAGCGTGTTTCCGCGCCGCGAGGGGGAAGCCGTAACGGCAGGGATGCGGCGGGCGGGACGCGGGCCATATCAAAACATGTGAAGGAGATTACGATGCTGAAGAAATGGATGCCGTGGCTGCTGGCCATCGCGCTGATCCTGGGATCCGCGATGCCCGCAATGGCGGCGGAGCAAAACAGGTACCAAGGACTGTCAATGGAGGAGCTGCGGGCGGAGTCCCTGGTCCTCCTGCAGGCCATGACGGACGTCGACCCGATGGCCATCGCGATCCCGACGGAAATCCCGGCCGAGACGCGGATGCTGCTGGAATTGCTCATCGCGCAGATCGCGGCCATGGCCGAGGAGCGTGACGCGGGCCGCGCGACGATGGACGGCGCCGGGAACCAGGCCGAAATCGAGCAGCTGCGGCTTCAGGTCGAGACCCTGACCCGTGAGCGCGACGAGGCCCGCGGGATGCAGGCCACCCAAAGCCCGGACGCCCAGGCCACCCAGAGCCCTGACGCCCAGGCCACCCAGGCGCAAACCACCCAGACCCCCGGGGTTTCCGCTGACATGGAGGGCCTCAACATACAGATTGAGACGCTGACCCGCGAGCGCGACGAGGCCCGCGCGGCGCTTCAGAACGTGGGGGACCAGGGCGAGTTGGAAGAGCTCCGCATGCAGGTCGAGACCCTGACACGCGAGCGTGACGAGGCTTGGTCCCGGCAGGAAGGCATGGTCGCGCGCGACGAATTCGACGTGCAGATCGCCGACCTGACCCGTGAGCGCGACGAGGCCCGCCTGGCGCTGGAAGGCGCCATTGACCGCACGGAAGCGGACAGGCTGAACGCCGAGATCGAGACCCTGCGCCGTGAGCGCGACGCGGCCATCGCCGCCGGACGTGAACTGCGCTTCGGCCTTGGCATGGTGACCTCCATCGGCGACGTCGAGGCGGCGGCCGCCGACCGCAACGGTTATGCACAGGTGAACACGGTCGTCGCCGGCGTGCTGCTGGACGACGATAACCGCATCGTCGACATCGAATGGGACGTGCAGCGCACGACCGTCCAGGTCAGCGCGGCGGGCGAACCCATTGACTACGTCCCGGGCGAACTGCGCCGGCTGGACGACGACAACGCCTTTGGCCTGCGCGGCAACGCCGCCAACCGGGCATGGATCGAGCCGCTGGAGGACTTCGAGGAGTTCGTCATCGGAATGACTGCCGACGAAGTGCTGGCGATTGACTTTGACACCCCCGCCGAGGGGCGGCCGGACCTGCCCGAAATCGCCCTCTCTGAAGGCGGATTCGTGAGCGTGACGCGGGCCGACTACATGGAGGCCCTCCGCCAGGCTGTCGAGGACGCGGACTGACGCGTGACGGAACACCGTAACGGACCAACAACGTCGGGGAAAGCCTGACGACCAGCGATACAACGGACCGGGGGACCCTTCGGGGTCCCCTTCTTCATGCAGATGATGCAGCCCTTCGGGGCGAATGAAAACCGCCCCGGTCATGGGCCGGGGCGGTGTGCCTGGAAAACGCGGTCGGTTACTCGGCGGCCGCGTTGATGCCCGCGATGCGGCCGGTGGTGAAGCACATCTGGATAGAGGTGCCGCTGGCGGGGTACACGCGGTAGAAGAAGTCCCCGTTGGCGACGGCGCCCGCTGCGAAGAGCCCCCCGATGGGCTGGCCCGCGGTGTCAAGCACACGCATGTCCATGTCCACTTTTAGGCCGCCCAGCGTGCCGATGGAAACGGGAACGATGCGGACGGCGGTGTAGGGGCCTTCGCCGATGCCGCCCATGAGCGCCTTGGGCTTGCCGAAGTCGGCGTCATCCTGGCCCTTGAGCTCGTTGTAGCGGGCCACGGCGGCCGTGAACGTGGCGGGGTCCATGAAGGTCTTGGCGGCAAGGCCTTCCAGCGTGTCCGCCTGGAACGCGTAGCCTTCGGACACCAGCGCGTCAAACGCGCCGGGCGCGGACTGGGTGCCGTCCAGGATGAGGAAGAAGTATCCGGAGCCGTCCTCCATCATCTTGGTATGGTACACCGGGTAGTCGATCGCCTCGTTGAGGAAGCGCGCGCCCCTGGCGTTGACCACCAGGCCCGGCGTCCAGACGACGCCGTTGGAGGGGTCCGCGAAACTGGTGGGCCGCACGGCGCGCAAGCCGATGGCCCCGTCGTGGAACACGCTGTCCGCGCCCAGTTCCAGCGCCATGCGCAGGCCGTCGCCCGTGTTGCCCACGGAGGAGAAGCTGGGCTGGCCCGCGATGCTGGGGGAGAACATCCGCTTCATCTGCTCGCTGCGGTCGTAGCCGCCGGTGGCGAGCACGACGCTGCGGGCCGATACGGTGACCTTGTGCCCGTCCGCGGCCGTGGCCTCCACGCCCGTGACGACGCCGTTCCCGTCGGTGAGCAGGGCGGTGACGGGGGTCTCCAGGCGGACGTCAATGCCGCGCTTCGCCGCGGACTCCGCGAGCGGCGCGATGAAGCCGTTGCCGCCCGTGCCCGTGGACTGCATGCGCGGCACGGGGCTGAGGCCCGACGGGGTGGGTCCCTTCAGCTGGACGCCTTCCTGCTGCAGCCACTGGATGGTGGCGGCGGACCGCTCGGCCACCAGGCGCAGGAACCCTTCGTCCGCATGGCCTTCGGCCCGCTGCGACCAGTACGCGACCAGGTCGTCCACGCTGTCCTGCACGCCGGCTTCCTTCTGGAAATCCGTGCCGGTCGCATAGATCAGGCCGCCGCTGATGAGCGTGTTGCCGCCCAGGTGCGCGAGCTTCTCCAGCAGGATGACCTTCGCGCCGGCGTCGCTGGCCTCGATGGCCGCGGCCAGGCCCGCCGCGCCGCCGCCAACGACGGCCACGTCATAGGTGAGCTGCTCGTCCGCCGCTGCCTGCGCGGCCCCGCCCTGCGCCGTTTTCAGCGCGGCGGCGTCGCCGCCGGCCTGGCGCACGGCGTCCTCCACGGCGGCAAGGATCGCGTTGCTGGTGTAGGTCGCGCCGCTGACCGCCTCGACGGACAGCGTCTGGCCGCCCACGATCGCCGCGGGGATATCCGCCAGCGCGCGGTCGCTGAGGGTGGGGGTCTCCGAATGGCTGACGACCTCGACGCTGAGGATCTGCCCGGCGTCGAACGTTACCTTGACCTCGACGGGGCCGTTGTTGCCCTGGGCGGTGGCGGTGTACGAACCGGGCTGGTAGGCCATGGCCGCGCCCGTTGTCAGGAGCATCAGACAAACGAGCAGCATCAGGGTTCTCCGCATAAACCGTTTCCCTCTTTCTGTGTGCGCCAGGACGGTGCCGCGTCACACGGGCCCTATTATACGGGGGAAAAACCGGCTTTCAATGTGCGAAGCGGGCGAAAACGATAATGGCTGGGCGGAAACGGTCCCGCGAATTTTTGGCCTGCGTCCTTTTAGTCACTTTTACACAATTACGGCGGATGTGCAGCGGGGCGCAAAAAGCAAGCCCCGGGACCAGTTGGTCCCGGGGGCTTCGACTGGTGCGGTCGACGAGACTTGAACTCGTACGGTTTTCACCACACGCCCCTCAAACGTGCGCGTATGCCAGTTCCGCCACGACCGCAAGGCAGCGAAAGAAAGTATAGCGATTCCGGGCATCGGTGTCAAGGGCGCGGAACAGGCTTTCAGGCGGTTTTGGCGCTGTGTTCCGGCAGGCAGGGAAGGGAAAAGTGCCGCAAGGAGCGCGTACATTGGGTGATTCCCCGCCAACTTCTCCCGGCTCCGCCGAAACCCGCGCTGCTCTTGTTTCCCCCGCGTCAGTTTTCGCCTGAACCTTTTCCCCACGTCGGTTTTCGCCTGAACCTTGTTTTCCTAACTCAACCCTGTTGGCTCTCGCCTGACCCGGCTGATGTCACTCAGCCAAATGAAGCCCTCATCCAGACCGGCCCATGCCCCGCTCAGCCGTATGTCAACCGCAGGAAGAACGGGTTGCCCCAGACGTAATAGCTCACGTGCACCTCGCGCACCGGGTGCTGCGCGCGCGGGGGGCCGCCGGCGGGGCCGAGGCTCTTTCGGGTCAGCAGGTAGCAGCGCAGCAGGGTCTCCTGGCCCGGCGCCACGGTGATGGAAGCGTTCACGTCCTGGCCCGCCGCCTCCTGCTGGGAGTAGCACAGCACGTCGCCCTCGCGCGGGGACACCTGGGCCTCGAG
>DATHTQ010000369.1:0-1900 GCA_035463055.1 Candidatus Limnocylindria bacterium | reverse complement strand
CGTGCAGCACGATGGGGAACCCGGGCAGGCGGCGCTCCACTTCCTCGAGGATGTCGAAGCGCAGCTTGGCCTCGCACTTGAACTTGTAGGCGCCGTGGCTGGTGCCGATGGCGATGGAGAGGCTGTCGCAGCCGGTGCTCTTGACGAATTCCTCCACCTCCTCCGGGTGGGTGTAGGACGAATCCTCGGCCTTGACCTTGATGTCGTCCTCGACGCCGGCAAGGCGGCCCAGTTCAGCCTCGACGGTCACGTCGCGCTCGTGCGCGTACTCGACGACCCTGCGGGTGACCGCGATGTTCTCCTCGAACGTCAGGTGCGAGCCGTCGATCATGACGGAGGTGAAGCCGCCGTCGATGACGGCCTTGCAGGTCTCGAAGTCCGGGCCGTGGTCCAGGTGGACGACGATGTCCAGGCCGGAGGTCTCCACGGCGGCCTCGATGAGCTTCATGAGGTACGTGTGGTTCGCGTACTTGCGCGCGCCGGCGGACACCTGCAGGATCAGCGGCGCCTTTTCGGCCATCGCGCCCTGCACGATGCCCTGGACGATTTCCATGTTGTTGACGTTGAAAGCCCCGATGGCATAGCCGCCCTCATAGGCGCGGCGGAACAGCTCCCTCGAATTGACTAAGGGCATACACATCCTCCTTCTGCAGCGCAAAGCGATGCCCGGAGTATACCGCCGCGCGCCTTGCCTGTCAAACAAACCGGGCCTTTCCGGCCGCCTTTTCCCGCCCGGGGCGCGGGTTTCTTGCAGCAAAATTGACAATCCCCCAGCACGCACCTATACTGACCGAAACCCGCAAGCAACGGTATTGGAGATACGTATGTTCGGACACAGGAGCGACGGGTACGCCGTCAAGGGCATGGACCCGGTGGTGGCGCTGACCCCCCATATCATGCCGATGCGCTGCGACGCGCTCGTGGCGCTGCGGCTCGAGCTGCCCTTCGAGCCGCTGGCGCGCTACATCGCGGAAAAGCGCCAGCAGGGCAGCCAGATCACGTTCATGGAAATCATCCTGGCGGCCTACGTGCGCGCGGTGTCGCAGATGCCGCAGGCCAACCGGTTCATCGCCAACAAGCGGTTCTATTCCCGCAAGGAGATCACGGTCTCCTTCGCCGTGCTGCAGAAGACCGCGGACGGCAGCGACAAGGAAAACGTCGCCAAGTGCAAGTTCGACCCGAAGGACACGATCTTCGACGTCGCGGCGCGCATCCAGGAGGCCATCGCCGTCACCCGCGCGGAGGAGGCGTCCAACGCCACGCTGAAGCTGGCCACGCTGCTCAACCATCCCCTCGTTGCCTCGCCCATCGTGTACCTGGCGCGCTTCCTCGACCGCTACGGCGTCATGCCGAAGTTCCTCATCGAGGCAAGCCCGTTCCACACCGGGATGTTCTTCGGCAACAACGCGTCGGTGGGCCTGCCGCCGGTGTTCCACCACATCTACAACTTCGGCACGACGTCCATCTTCGTCATCGTCGGCAACGTCGAGCGGCAGACGACCGCCGAGGCCGACGGCAGGGCGGGAAAACGCCGCGTGCTGCCGCTGGGCGTCACGGCGGACGAGCGCGTGTGCGCCGGCATCACCTACAGCCGGTTCCTCTCCCTGTTCCAGCAGATGATCAACGACCCGCAGAAGCTCGAGGAGCCGCCCAAGGAAGTCTTCTACGACCAGGGGCATGCCTACCGGCTCCCGCCGCCCAGGAAGGCGTAAGGGGCGGCAGGGCTGATCCCATGCTTGAAAAAACCGGCGCGGAACCCGTTCCGCGCCGGTTTTTTGCCGCGTTCAGCGTGCGGTGATGGCAGCCGGGCGCTGCGTGTCCGTGACGTGCGCAGCCAGCAGGCGGGAGAAATCCTCGCCCGTGATGGTCTCCTTCTCGTACAGGGTCCGCGCGATGTCGT
>DATHTQ010000368.1:0-4164 GCA_035463055.1 Candidatus Limnocylindria bacterium | reverse complement strand
AGTTGAAGAGATAATCGCACATCTGCCGGGCGAGGTCGTAGTGCTTCCCCGTGAAGGGGCGCCAGCACTTGGCGAGGGTCTCGAAGAAGAACCACAGGTCCGACGAGTGGAACGCGCCGGGGTCGTCCCACCCGGGGATGTCAGCGCTGAACTCGTAGGCGAAGACGGGCTCGCGGACCTTCATCGCCGCGGCGCGCACCGCGAACGCGATGCTGTCCACCGCGCCCTCGCGGCGGATGCTCTCCTTCGTGGCGGGCGAGGTGAAGGCGCGCAGGAACCCCTCCCGGTCCAGCCCGGGGATTTTCTGCGCATACGCCCGGAGAGACGCGTCGTCCTCCGCCTGGGGGAAAAGGCGGAACTCGTTGTTGGTCGAGCCCATCAGCACCGGGCAATGGACGCGTTCGTCGTGGAAGTACCAGCGGTCCGGCGGGTATCGCAGGAACGCGCCGTCCACCGCGGCGGGCCACATCCCCGCGCCCTTCCACGACAGCGCGGCGTCCAGCAGGTCCCGCCACGGCACGGCGCGGGCCTCCGCCAGCGTCCTGACGCCCAGCTGTTCCCGGAAGAACCGCCCGCCGCGCTCCTCGGCTTCGTCCATGGGCGCGCACAGCCCGCGCATCTCCGGATAGGCGGGTGCGAACAGGCCGCTGAGGATGACCGCGCGGCGGAACAGGCCCTCGTTTGCGGGGTGGGACATCTGCGCGCTCGCGCTCATGCCGCCCGCGGACTGGCCGCCGATGGTGATATTATCCGGGTCCCCGCCGAAGGCCGCGATGTTGCGCCGCACCCACCGTGTGGCGAACTGCTGGTCCAGGAAGCCGAAGTTCGCGGGCGCGTCCGGGGCCTCACGGGTCAGTTCCGGGTGCGCCAGGAACCCGAACGCGTTGAGCCGGTAGTTGACGGTGACCACCACCGCGCCGCGCCGGGCGATGCGCTCGCCGTCGAACTCCATCTCGCTCGTCGCGCCCACCTGCAGCCCGCCCCCGAAGTACCACACGAAGACCGGCAGCCCTGTCTGCCCCCCGGCGGGCGCCCAAACGTTGAGGTACAGGCAGTCCTCATTCATCAGCGGGTCGTCGTCCACCCACCACTCGCGCGAATACAGGTTGTTCCTGTCCCTCGCGGTGAGGGCCTGCGGGGTGATGGGGCCGAAGTCGAACGCGGCGTACTCGCCCTCCCAGGGTTCGCAGGGCCGCGGCGCGCGCCAGCGGTTATCGCGAACTGGCGGCGCGGCGTAGGGGATGCCCTTGTAGGCGGTGACGCGCGGGTCCGCCGCGGGCAGCCCCCGGACGATGCCGGATTCGATTGCTGCGGTGCGTACCAGTGGCATGATGCTGTCCTCCCGTCCGTTTTTGCTGGGGAAGGGGGCGCGCTTGGTCCGCTGAAGGGGTTATGTATTTGGATGGGTTCGCGTAACCGCCTTGGAAAGGAATAGCCCGAAGGCCCCGGCCGTCAGGTGGCGTCGTCCCCGGACGCCTCGCGGGCCTTTTCGAGGGCCTCGTCGTAGATGGCGATGACCCGGTCGCACCAGCGGTCGAACGCCGGGTCCTCCGGGCGCAGCGAAGGCGTCGCCAGGATCTTCCTCATCGCCCGGTGCACGCCCGTGCGCCAGGTGACGGTCGCGTGGAAGCCGGGGACCAGCCGCTTGATCTTGGCGTTGTCGTAGACTACGCTGTGGCGCTTGTCCCCGTTGAGGCCGCCGCCGAGTTCCGGCTTCATCGCCACCAGCGCGTCGGTGGGGACGTAATAGGGTTTGTAATCGACCCCCAGCTCGTCCGCGACGGCCTGCGCCATCTGGTTCCATGTCAGCGACTCGTCGGTGGTGATGTGCACCGCCTCGCCCACCGCGTGGGGGTTGCCCATGAGGCCCATGAAGCCCCGGGCGAAGTCCTCGTTGAACGTGACGGTCCACAGCGAGGACCCGTCGCCGGGGACGATGATCCTTTTACCATCCATCATGCGCTTGATGACCGGCCAGCTGTTCGGGCCCGGCTGCAGGCAGAAGGGGATCATGTCCTCCGAGTAGGTGTGGCTGGGCCGCACGATGGTGACCGGGAAGCCGTCCTCGCGCAGCGCCTCCAGCAGCAGCCGCTCGCACTCTATCTTCTTGCGCGCGTACTCCCAGAAGGGGTTGTTCTGCAGCATCCCTTCCGTGATGAACGGGTGGGGCGGGGGCGTCTGGTACGCCGCGGCGGTGCTGATGAAGATATACTGCTTCGTCCTGCCGCGGAAGAGCCGGATGTCGCGCATGGCCTGCTCCGGCTCGCGCCCGGTGAACTGGGCGACGCAGTCGAAGGACAGGCCGTGAAGCAGCGCGGCGGCCTCGTCCTCGCGGGTGGCGTCGCCGCGGATGGAGGTGACGTTCCCCGGGATCCCGTCCGGGCGGTTCCCGCGGTTGAACAGGAACAGCTCCCAGTCCGGGCTATTCGCCGCCAGGCGCGTGACCGCGCTGCTGATGGTGCCCGTGCCGCCGATGATGAGCGCCTTCATGCCTCGCCGCCCCCTTCCGTGCGCTGCGCCCCCGCGGCGAGGCGGACCGCGTACTCGATGGCGTTGACGAGGCTGTCGCTGCTCGCGGTGCCCTTCCACGCCTGGTCGAACGCGGTGCCGTGGTCCACCGACGCGCGGATGATGGGCAGGCCCAGCGTGATGTTGACCCCGCTGACCGACTGCCACTTGCCGCTCTCCCGGTCCAGCCGGAACCCCAGGACCTTCATCGGGATGTGCCCCTGGTCGTGGTACTGCGCGACCACGACGTCGTACATGCCGCCGACCGCCTTCGAGAAGACCGTGTCCGGGGGCAGCGGGCCCTCCGCGTCGATGCCCTCCCCGCGGGCGAGCGCGACGGCGGGGGCGATCTCCTCGATCTCCTCGCGGCCGAACAGCCCGTTCTCCCCGGCGTGGGGGTTCAGGCCCGCCACGGCGACGCGCGGCGCCTGGATGCCCAGCGACACGCACGCGGCCCGGGCGAGCCGGATGACCTCCAGCACCCTGTCCTTCTTGCACCGCTCGCACGCGGCGCGCAGGGACACGTGGGTGGACACGTGGACGACCTTGAGGTGCTCGTCGGCGAGCATCATGGCGTAGCGCTTCGTGCCCGTCAGGTCGGCGAAGATCTCGGTGTGGCCCCCGTAGTGCCATCCCGCGAGGTTCATCGCCTCCTTGTTGAGCGGGCCGGTGACGGTCGCGTGCACGTCCCCCGCCATGGCGAGTTCGATGACCTTTTTCACCGCCTGGAACGCCGCGTTCCCCGCGGCGGGGTCCACGACGCCCGGCGTCATGGTTTCTGCATCAATGAGGTCCTGGTCCAGCACGTCAATGACGCCGTCCCGGAACTCCGCCTCCGCGGCGCTCTGCACGGCATGGACGCCCAGCCCGGCGCCCACGAGGCGCACGGCCTTTTCGAATACCTTCGCGCTGCCCACGACCAGCGGGCGGCACGCCGCGGCCACGTCCGCGCGCGCCAGCGCCCGCGCCGTGATTTCCGGCCCGATGCCGCACGGGTCGCCCATGGTGATGCCGAGGATGGGTCGCATGGCCTTCGGGCCTCCCTCCTGCGTGTTTGCTCGCTATTGTTTCCGGACGGGCGGCGCGCGGGATTTACCTCGGCGCGCCCAGTTTCTCCGCCGCGTAGCCCGCCAGCGCGTGCAGCGCGTCCCGGTCCCCGAACCCGCCGGTCTTGGTGACGACGAGGACGCCCTGCGCCCACCCGGCGGCGGCGCCCTCCAGCGGCGCTTCCTCCAGCTCGATTTCGTGCATCCCCCGCGCGTCCAGCACCGCGTACGCGGTCTCGCCGCCCGTGAGGACGAGGGCGCCCGCGCCCAGGGGCCCGAATATCTCCTTCGCGATTCGCCCAAGATGTTCCGAGAAGCCCCCGGAGGGCGCGGGCCGCTCGCCCGGCGCGGGCGCGGCGGTGAGGACGATTGTCCGGGGCAGGTTTTCCGGGTCGCGCAGGACGGCGTGCGCCGCCTCGCCAGCATCATCGAATACCGCGAATCCCGGCGCGCCGCGCATCCGGTCCAACTGCGCCAGCGCGGACGGGTGGACGGAACCCGCGACGACGAGGACCCGCCCGCCGGGGCGCGCGGGCACTTGCTCTGGCTGATGCGCGGCGGCGGGGGCCGGCCAGTGTGAAAGCATGTGTTTCGCCAGCCCCGCGCTGCC
>DATHTQ010000367.1:0-4278 GCA_035463055.1 Candidatus Limnocylindria bacterium | reverse complement strand
CGGGCGGAGCGCCGGGCGGGGGATGTGAAGCGCGGTATCCGGAATATCGGGCAGCGGGAGGAAAGCCGGCCGGGATACCGGGTGGCTTTTGACTGGGAGTGCCTGACATCGGCTGTAAGGGATGTCGGGCGGAATATCGGACGGGGAACGGGGTGGCAAGCCGCTATCTCTCAGGGTTTTCTCCCTTATCCTCCCCGCCGAACAAATCCTCGATCCTGTCCTTCAGCCCCTCCAGCGGCGTGGTGGCGGGGTCGATGTCGTGGGCGCGCTTCACCAGCGGGAAGCGCTCGCCCAGGCCCTCGTCCATATTCCGCCGCCACAGCTCGCGCTGCCGCCTGCGGACCAGGACGCCCATCACCTTGGGCACCACGTTGCGGTACTGCCGCGTTTCCCCCGTCAGCACCTTGACGAACGCGGCGATGGGCCGGTGCGGCTGGAACTGCTCGTAGGGGAAGGCGAGGTTCGGGTAGTCGAACAGCCACTCCTTCGGGTCGGTCTTCCACAGCTTCCAGGTCTCGTACTCCCGGTCGTTGAACCCGGTCATGTAGGGGCCGGGGTTGATGGTGGCGACCTCGATATGGAACTCCTGCAGCTCGCGCGCGAGGGACTCCGCGAACCCCTCGACGGCGAACTTGGAGCCTCCGTAGGGCCCGGACAGCGGGTCGCTCATGAGCCCGGACGCCGAGGACATGAACACGATGCGCCCGTGCCCGCGCTTCACCATGCCCCGCCCGACGATCTTCGTGAGCAGGATGGTGCCGAAGACGTTGACCTCGAACTGCCGCCGCAAAAACTCCTCCGGGATGTCCAGCAGCGACCCCACGAACGTGACGCCCGCGTTGTTGAGCAGCACGTCCGCGTCCCACGCCTCCGCCTTCGCGCGGTCCTGCGGGTCTGTGACGTCCAGCTTTTCCACGCGCATGGAAAGGCCCAGGCCCGCCGCCTCGTCCAGCAGCGGCCGCACCTCTTCCTCATGCTCCACCGCCGCGATGACGTCTTTTCCCTGCTTCGCCAGTTCCAGCGATATGCCCCGGCCGAAGCCGCTGCCCGCGCCGGTGATGAGGTAGGTTTCGCGCCGCATTTGTCCAATCCCTCCTTCGTTTGACCGGAATGTACCCGCGGCCGGAGAGAAAGCGGAGGGGAGCCGTGCCGTATCAAACGCCCTGCACTATGCGGATTTGGAGGAATCCGGCTGCCTGTCTCGGCCCGAAAATCCACGCTGCCTTTCCGGAATCCTGTCTTTTTCTCTGCAAATAGGGAATCATTGCTAAAACATCATCCCTTATATGAAGTCTTGTCTGGACAAACCATGCCAAGCCTCCGTGCGCGGACAGGATGCCTTCACATCACGGGAAAACAGCCTAGAAAACATACATCTTGCGTTGACTTGGCCCGGGTGTTTGTATAGAATCCAGACATCATTGGAGGTATAGAAAATGAAAAGACTGCTGGCGGTCCTGTTGGCTTTGTGCCTGTTCGCTTCCGTTGCCGTCGCCGCAACGGTCAGCCTGAAGATCAACAGCGGGGAAGCGCTGGAGACGCAGTTTGCCGCTTTCAGGGAATACCTGGGCAAGCTGCCGTCCGCTGACCGCGAACGGTGGAATGATGCGCTTCTGGAAATCGTGGTTACTGGCCTTACCCAGTCATACGACTCGCAGTGGCCTTCATCCAGTTCAGGCGGCAATTCAAATTCTGCCGGCCTCTCGACCGGAAAGAGGAACGCCCTTCAAAGCGCCAAGGATTACTTGAACTACACCGCCTTCTCGTATACCGGCTTGATCAGGCAGCTGGAGTATGAAGGTTACTCCGACGATGAGGCGAGGTACGGGGCGGACAACTGCGGCGCAGACTGGAATCAACAGGCGGCCAGGTGCGCCAAGGCCTACCTGAACTATACTTCCTTTTCCAGGAAAGGCTTGATCGACCAGCTCGTTTATGAAGGGTTCACCCAGAGCCAGGCGGAATAGGGCGCCCGGCAGAACGGTTACTGAACCCTGGTTCCTATGCCTTTTTGACCCGCGCCCCATCCATTCATACTCCCTTCGCGCTTTCCTTCACCGGATTGCGCGGTTTCGCCATGCGTGGGTACAATGGTGCAAAGGAGTGTGCGATATGAAACGTCTGCTGCCTGTTTTGCTGGTCCTTTCGCTGCTGCTTGCCCTTCCCTTCCAGGCCGCGCGCGCCGCGGACGCGGTCTCCGCCGCCACCGCCGCGAGGTACCGCGAGAGCGAGGTCCGCGAATACGAGGGCGCGCGCCTCGACCCGGCCGTGGGCCCCCGCGACAACTCCATCAAGGGCATCCAGCAGGTGGACATCGAGGACTTCCGCCTCACCGTCGGCGGGCTGACGGATAAGGAGGTCGTGCTCACTTATGACGAAGTCAGGGCGATGGAGCCCCAGGAGCGGCTCATCACCCTGTACTGCGTCGAGGGGTGGGACGCCACCGTGCTCTGGCGGGGCGTGCTGCTGAAGGACCTCATGGACCTGGCGGGCGTCAAGCCCGAGGCCGTCACCGTCATCTTCAGCGCGGTGGACGGCTACACCACGTCCATCCCGCTCTCCGAGGTGCTGGAGCGGGAGCTCATCCTCGCCTGGGGCGCCAACGGCCTGGACCTGCCGCCCTCGATGGGCTATCCCTTCATCGTCGTGGCGCAGGACAAGTGGGGCTACAAGTGGGCGCGCTGGGTCAGCGGCATCACGCTGTCGGACGACGCGAACTACCTGGGCTTCTGGGAGAAGCTGGGCTACCCCAACGACGCGGACCTGATGCCCTAAACGCGGCCGCATACCCATAAGACCGGCGGCAGGGGCGCGCGGCGCCTTTGCCGCCGCCTGTGCCCTTCGGGTCGTTTTTTTGCCCCCATATGCAGGTTTTCCGCCGCCCAGCGCCCTTTATGTATGGACTGGTGCCGGGCGGTGTGCTATCGTGCCGGGCAGCACGCCTCCGCGGGGACCCCGCCCGCGGATGCGCCAACCGGTGAAATACACGCGCAGGTGAAGGGACAAGGATGCAAAGACATCTCCGCGCCTGGCTCGAGGACGCGTTCACGACGGGCCAGTTCACCTGGGCGCAATTGCGCGGGATGTTCCTGACCCTGCTGCTCGACCAGTTCTTCATCGTGTTCATCGGGCTGCTCGCCATGGCGCTGGTGTCCTCTTCCGGGCAGGCGGCCATGGCGGCGGTCAGCATGGTGGGCACCGTCGTGGCGCTGATGACGCTGACGACCAACGCGGTCGCGATGGGCGGGTCCATCCTGGTCGCCCGCGCCAAGGGCGGCGGCAGCGCGGCGGAGGTCCGCCGGGCGCTGGGGCAGACCGTCGGGCTGTGCGGGGCGCTGGGCCTCGCGCTGGGGATGACGGGCTTCCTGCTGGCGGGCCCGCTGGTGGAGGCGCTCTACCCCAGGGCGGAGCCGCTGCTTCGCGGGTACGCCGCGCTGTACATGCGGCTGATGGCAATCTCGGTGCCGTTCATCTCGGTGTTCTCCGCGGTGTTCTACGCGATGCGGGCGCTGGGCAACGCGCGCGCGGCGCTGTTCCAGACGGTCGCCATCAACGGGCTGCACCTGGCGTTCAACGTGCTGTTCATCCGGGGCATGGGCCTGGGGGTCTTGGGCGCGGGGCTGGGCTACATCGCGGCGCGGGCGCTGGGCATGGCGCTGGCGCTCACCGGGATGCGGTTCATGCAGCGCGAGTACCGCGTGCGCCTGCGCCACATGGCGCGCCTCACGCGGAGCGGGGCGTCCGCCATCCTGCGCCTGGGCCTGCCCATCGCGTGGGAGTCGGCCCTCATGCAGGGCGGGATGCTGCTCGTGCACGTGTACCTCGCGCGGCTGTCCACCGCGGACATCGCCGCGCACGGCATCGCGAACTCCGTGCTCAGCCTGTACGTCGTCTCCGGCGGCGCGCTGACCGCGCTGGCGGCGACGGTGTGCGGGCAGTGCTGGGGCGCGGGGCTGCCCGCGCTGACGCGCAGGTACTGCGTCAAGATCATCCAGGCGGGGCGGGCGGCGCTGCTCCTCAGCGTGCTGGTCCTCGTCCCGCTGACGCCGCTGCTGCTGCGCCTCTTCCGGCCGTCGCCGGAGGCGGAGCCCGTCGTGCGGGCGGCGCTCCTCATCGCGGCGGCGGGGCTGCCGCTGCTGTGGAGCGACGCGAACGTGACCCCGATGGCCTTGCGCGCGGCGGGGGACTCCGTCTACCCGGGCCTGGTGTCCGCGGGCGCGCTGGCCCTGGGCAGGCTGGGGCTGGGCTACGTCCTCGCCATCCCGCTGGGGATGGGCG
>DATHTQ010000366.1:0-16955 GCA_035463055.1 Candidatus Limnocylindria bacterium | reverse complement strand
GCAGCGCGTCGAGATCCTCAAGATGCTCTACCGCGACAATGAGGTCCTCATCTTCGACGAGCCGACCGCGGTGCTGACGCCCCAGGAGATCGAGGAGCTCATGGCGACGATGCGCTCCTTCGCCAAGGAGGGCAAGTCCATCCTCTTCATCACCCACAAGCTGGGCGAGATCATGGCCGTCGCCGACCGCTGCACGGTGCTGCGCAAGGGCAAGCTCATGGGCACGGTCACCGTGGCGGAGACCACCCCGCACGAGCTGTCCCGCCTCATGGTGGGCCGGGACATCAGCTTCACGGTGGACAAGGCGGCGCGCGCCCCCGGGGAGACCGTGCTGGAAGTGAAGGGCCTTTCCGTCGCGTCCCGGCTGCACGGCAAGCCCGCGGTGCGGGACGTGTCCTTCACGGTGCGCCGCGGGGAGATCGTGTGCCTGGCGGGCATCGAGGGCAACGGGCAGACCGAGTTCGTCTACGCGCTGACCGGGCTCATGAAGCCTTCCGCCGGCCAGGTCCTGCTGGACGGGAAGGACGTCACCCACGCCTCGGTGCGCGAGCGCGGGACGCTGGGCATGAGCCACATCCCCGAGGACCGCCACCGCCACGGGCTGATTTTGGACTTCTCGCTCGCCGACAACCTCGCGCTGCAGCGCTACTGGGAAGAGGGGTTCCAGCGCCGCGGCGTCATCCGCGAGGAGAAGGTGCGGGAGTACGCGGACCGGCTCATCGCGCAGTACGACGTGCGGGCCGGGCAGGGCGCGGACACGCTGACGCGCAGCATGTCCGGCGGCAACCAGCAGAAGGCCATCGTCGCGCGCGAGATGGACCTGGAGCGCGACCTGCTCGTCGCCGTCCAGCCCACGCGCGGCCTGGACGTCGGGGCCATCGAGTACATCCACGCGCAGCTCGTGCGCGCCCGGGACGAGGGCCGCGCGGTGCTGCTGGTCAGCCTGGAGCTGGACGAGGTGATGAACGTGTCCGACCGCATCCTGGTCATGTACGAGGGCGAGATCGTGGGCGAGTTCGACCCGCGCGAGGTCACCGTGCAGGAGCTGGGCCTCTACATGGCCGGCGCGCGCCGCCAGGGCGGGAAGGAGGGCGCGGCATGAGGCGCAGGTTCCGCTTCCGCGGGATGGACGCGCTGGCGTCCTCGCTGGTCTCCATCCTGGCCGGGCTGGCGTTCGGCCTCATCCTGCTGTACGTCTTCAACCCCGCCCGGGCGTGGAACGGGTTCCTCAACATCCTGCTCACCGGGGTCAGGAGCACCCAGCGCCTGGGGAAGGTGTTCTACACCGCGGCGCCGCTGCTCATGACCGGCCTGGCCGTCGGGTTCGCGTTCAAGACGGGGCTGTTCAACATCGGCGCCACGGGGCAGTTCACGATGGGCGCCTTCATGGCGCTCACCGGCGCCATCGCGTGGCAGCTGCCCTGGTACCTGTGCCTGCCGCTGGCCATCGTGGCGGGCGCGCTCTGGGGCGCCATCCCCGGGCTGTGCAAGGCGCTGTTCAACGTGCACGAGGTCATCAGCTCCATCATGTTCAACTGGATCGGGCTGTTCACGGTCAACCTGCTGCTCAACAACATGCCGGTCATGCTGGCCAATTACTGGGGCGACGTCACCCACGAGCGCACGGCCGCGCTGGCCCGCGCCAACCCCGCGGCCATCCTGCCGAAGCTGGGCATGGACGTGGCGATGCGCTACCCGGGCATGAACATCGCCATCTTCATCGCGGCGCTGGCCGCCCTCGTCATGTGGTTCATCCTGCAGAAGACGACGTTCGGCTACGAGCTCAAGGCCTGCGGGTACAACCGCAGCGCGAGCCTGTACGCGGGCATCAACGCGAAGCGGAGCATCGTCCTCTCGATGGTCATCGCGGGCGCGCTGGCGGGCCTGGGCGGCGGGCTGTACTACCTCTCGGGCACGGTGCAGTTCACGCTGGGGAAGGAACTCTCCGCCATGGGGTTCAACGGCATCCCCGTCGCGCTGCTGGCGGCGTCCCACCCGCTGGGCACGGTGCTATCGGCGCTGTTCGTCAGCCACATCCAGGTCGGGGGCGACGCGATGCAGCCGGAGTTCGCGCGCGAGATGATCGACATCATCATCGCTTCCATCATCTACCTCAGCGCGTTCGCGCTGCTGATGCGGGAACTGATCACCGGGGCCAGGCGCCGGCGCGCGATGCGCCTCGAGGACGCGGCCGCCCCCCCGGCGGCGCAGGGGATGGGAGGTGAGCCGCTGTGATCATCCTTGCCGACATCCTCTCGGCGACCGTCCTCTTCGCGGTCCCGCTGCTGCTGGTGGCGCTGGGCGGCATGTTCTCCGAGCGCTCCGGCGTCGTCAACATCGCGCTGGAGGGCATCATGATCGTGGGCGCCCTCGTCAGCACCCTGTCGCTTCGGTGGATGGACGCCATGGGCTGGGGGCGCAGCGCCCCGCAGGGCGCGATGCTGCTGGCCATCCTCATCGCGGGGCTTTCGGGCCTGGCGTATTCCGGGCTGCTCGCGTTCGCCTCCATCCACCTCAAGGCGGACCAGACCATCGGCGGCACCGCGCTGAACATGCTGGCCCCGGCGTTCGCGGTCGTGCTCACCTGGTCCATCCAGGGGCAGGGCAACACCACCATCTTCATCCCCACCTGGACGCGCCTCACCGCCCAGGCCGCGGGCCTGGCCGGCACCGACGGGTTCTTCCCGCGCCTGGTGTTCAAGTCGTTCTACCTGACCACGCCGCTGGCGCTGCTCCTGCTGGCGCTGGCCGCGTTCGTGCTCTACCGCACGCGCCTGGGCCTGCGCCTGCGCGCCTGCGGCGAGCATCCCCAGGCCGCCGACAGCGTGGGCGTCAACGTGTACCGGATGCGCTACACCGGGGTCCTGATCTCCGGGTTCCTCGCCGGCATCGGCGGCCTCGCGTTCACGGTGGCCGCGGGCAGCGGCTACCAGGCCACGGTGGCGGGGTACGGGTTCCTGGCGCTGGCCGTCATGATTTTCGGCAACTGGAAGCCGCTGAACATCTTCCTGGCGTCGCTGCTGTTCGCGTTCTTCAAGATCATCGGCTCCTACTCGTCCTCCATCCCGTTCCTGCCGGACTTCCGCGGCATCCGCGCCAGCGAGTACATCTACCTGATGCTCCCCTACGCGGTGACGATGGTCGTGCTCATCCTCTCCAGCCGCAAGTCCCGCGCGCCCAAGGCCGCGGGCACGCCCTACGACAAGGGAAAAAGGTAACAGCCACCCGGCATCCCCGAAGCCCGCGCAACTTATTCTTTGCGCGGGCTTTCCGTGCCCCGGAAACGGACACCCGGGCCGCTTTGTGTTTATTCCGTATTTATCCCCGATTATCTTCCCTCTTCGTTGACAGCGGGCCCTGCTTTGCTATGATTGCCGTACAACTTCATATCCCTCATGGGATAGAGGCGTGGGTACATGAGTACCTCGGGGGAGCCGCCGCGCGGCGAAGAGCCCGAAGGGAAAGGGGAGCCACCGAAACGGGTGCGCCTGCGGGGCCGCCGCGTTGGACGGCGGGAAAACATTCCGCCGCCTGTCACGGCGCGGGCCGTGGAGCGCTATCGGTTCCTCCTCCCCGCGCGGGCGCTGCGGCCTGCGCGGGCGGTCCGCCGGGGCGCCCGAAACCGAATTTGCTTAGGAGGAAACCATCCATGAAAAGGTTCCTGTCCGCCCTGTGCGCGCTGCTGCTGCTGGCCGGCGCCGCCGGCGCCGAGACGCTGCGCGTAGGCATGGAAGCCAACTATGCGCCCTTCAACTGGACCCAGCCCGGGGACAGCGAGTTCGCCGTGCCCCTGGCCGACGGCGGCTTCGCCGACGGCTACGACGTGCAGGTCGCCCGCATCATCGCCGAGAAGCTCGGCATGGACCTCGAGGTCGTCAAGACCGAGTGGGACGGCCTGCCCCTCGCGCTGATCTCCGGCCGCATCGACGCCATCATCGCGGGCATGAGCCCGACGGAAGAGCGCAAGCTGGTCATCGACTTCACCGACCCCTACTACGAGAGCGACCTGGTCATCGTCGTCCTCAAGGACGGCCCCTACGCGGACGCGACCAGCCTGGAGGATTTCGCCGGCGCGCGGATCACGGGCCAGCTCAACACCTTCCACTACTCGGTCATCGACCAGATCCCCGGCGTGGCCAGGCAGACGGCTCTGGAGACCTTCACCGCGATGATCGTCGCCCTGGCCGCCGGCCGCATCGACGGCTACGTGTCCGAGCGCCCGGGCGCGCTGTCCGCGATGATCTCCAACCCGGAGTTCACTTTCGCCGCCTTCGACGAGGGCAAGGGCTTCCAGACGCTGGCGGAGGACACCACCGTCGCCGTCGGCCTGCGCAAGGGAAGCGACCTCGTCGGGAAAATCAACGAGATCCTGGCCGGCATCAGCAGGGAAGAGCGCATCGCCATGATGGACGAGGCCATGGCGCGCCAGCCCCTGAGCGAGTAACAAGCCGCCGGGAACCCGGTTCCGTGGAATTTCGGCCAGGTCAGGGGGCTGCGGCTCCCTGGCCTGTACCCATGTGAGGAGGGCTTTTGCCTACAACGTTTTTCGGCTGGATCGGCTTTTTGCTCGACAAGTATTCCGGCCTGTTCCTGACCGGCGCCGCCAACACGCTGCTCATCGCCCTGGTGGGCACGGCGGCGGGCTTCGCCATCGGCCTGCTGGTGGCCATCGTGCGCACCATCACGCTGCGCCGCGGGGCGGGCTGGCAGAAGCGGGCCGCGCTGGGCGCGGCCAAGGGCGTGCTGGCCGCCTATATTGAGATTTTCCGCGGCACGCCGATGATCGTGCAGGCGATGGTGGTGTACTACGGCGCCTCGCAGTACCTGGGGCTCAACATCCCCGCGATGGGCGCGGCGTTCCTGGTGGTGTCGGTCAACACCGGGGCCTACATGGCGGAGATCGTGCGCGGCGGCATCCTGAGCATCGACAAGGGGCAGACCGAGGCCGCCACCGCCGTCGGCATGACGCACTGGCAGATGATGACCGTGGTCATACTGCCCCAGGCCATCCGCAACATCCTGCCCTCGGTGGCCAACGAGTTCGTCGTGAACATCAAGGACTCCAGCGTCCTCAACGTGATATCGGTCACCGAGGTGTTCTTCCAGTCCAAGTCGGCGGCGGGCACCTACTACCGGTATTTCGAGGTGTTCTTCATCACCGCGGTCATCTACTTCATCCTCACCTTCACGTTCACCCGGCTGCTGCGGCTGCTGGAGAAGAAGATGTCCGGCAGCGGCTCGTACACGGTGTACGGCTCCCAGACCGACTACCAGGCGGAGATCGAAGTGGGGAGGAAGCAATGAGCGGCGCCGCGGACAGGCAGGGCGGGGACGGCCCCATCCTGCGCATCAGGGGCCTGGTGAAGCGCTTCGGGGACAACGAGGTGCTCTCGGGCATCGACCTGGACATAAATCGCGGCGAGGTGGTGTGCGTCATCGGGCCCTCGGGCTCGGGGAAGAGCACCCTGCTGCGCTGCGTCAACCTGCTGGAGACCCCGGACGGGGGAGAGATCCTGTTCAACGGGCAGGACGTCCTGTCCATCCCCTCCAGCCTGCTGCACGCCCGCATCGGCATGGTGTTCCAGCAGTTCAACCTGTTCAGCAACATGACCGCGCTGCAGAACTGCGTCGCCGGGCAGATGAAGGTGCTCAAGCGCTCCCGCCAGGAGAGCGTGGAGAAGGCGATGCGCCACCTGCAGAGCGTGGGCATGGCCCCCTACCGCGACGCGCGGCCGGCGCAGCTCTCCGGCGGGCAGAAGCAGCGCGCCGCCATCGCGCGCGCCCTGTGCATGGACCCGGACGTGCTGCTCTTCGACGAGCCGACCAGCGCGCTGGACCCGGAGATGGTGGACGAGGTGCTGTCCGTCATCCGCCAGCTCAAGGACGGCGGGCTGACCATGGCCATCGTGACCCACGAGATGGCCTTCGCCCGCGACGCCGCGGACCGCGTGGTGTTCATGGACGCGGGCCAGGTGGTCGAGGTGGCCAGCGCGAAGGAGATGTTCGCCAATCCGCAGAACGCGAGGACCAGGGCGTTCCTCGCGAGGACGATGCGGGGGTAGACAACGGAACACAGAAGCCGCGCCTTTCGGATGAGGAGGCGCGGCTTCTTCATTTCATATTGGAACCTGGATGTGCGTGCTGATGACGCCTTATACCAGCTGCCCCGGCAGCTTCAGCTTCCGCCTGGGCGGGAACGTCGCGTCGAACGCGTCGAATTCCGGCCCGTCGGCCTCGAACAGCGGCGAGGCCTCGTACAGCCCACCGCAGCCGTCCAGCGCGCCGTCCTCCAGGGGGTACGCCATGAAGAACGCGGCCTCGCGGTCCGCGGGGACGCCGGGGTAGCGGATGCCGAAGCGCGACGCGCTCACGAACCCGAACCGGCGGTAGTACGCGGGGTTGCCGGTCAGGACCACGGCGGGCGCCCCGTGCTCCCTTGCCCTTGCCATCGCCTCGCGCATCAGCGCGCTGCCCACCCCGCGCAGGGCGGCCGCGGGCAGGACGGTCACAGGCCCGATGGTCAGCACCGGGACATCCTCCCCGCTTTCCCGGCGGATGAAGGCGGGGCTGAGCAGGATGTGGCCGATGACCGCGCCGTCGTACTCCGCCACGATGCTGTGCCAGGGCTCGAACGCCGGGTCCTTGCGCAGCAGGTGCAGGACGTAGTGGGTGGTGGTCCCGGGGGCGTAGCGGTTGTAGAACGCCTCGCGCGTGACCTCCTCGGTCTCGCGGTACTCCTCCGGCCGCTCCGGCCGCAGGGTGAGCCCGGGGATGGGCGTGATGTCGGCCACGGTCACCTCTCCCTCCGCAGGGCTTCGCGCACGATGCGGGCGAGCCTGGTCTTGTTGCCGTAGTTGAGGGTGCCCCAGCGGTAGATCTTGATGCTGAGATACGCGAAGAACGCGACGAACAGCAGCATGAGCGCGCCGGACACCAGCAGCTCGGCCCAGGGCACGGTCATCATGCCGGAGCGGATGGGCATGACCATGATGGACGTGAACGGGATGAGGCTGCCCAGGATTGCCGCGGACCCCGCGGGCATCTGGGCGGCGAAGGTCGCCAGCAGGTAGGCGAAGACGAACAGGAACTGGATGAGCGCCGTGGCGCCCGGCAAATCCTCCATCTTGGACACGGTGGAGCCCAGCGCCGCGAACAGGAACAGGTAGAGCACGAACCCGAAGAACGAGAAGAACGCGAAGGTCAGCACGTAGGACGTGGTCAGCGTGCCGGAGAGCATCGCGGCCACCATCGCGGGGTAGCTCGCGCGGTTGAGCTGGTAGCCGATGACGGTCACGAGGATGACCGCGCCGAACTGCACCAGCGCCGCCAGGCCCGCCGCGGCGACCTTGCCGATGATCAGCGGCGCGGGGCGGGTCGAGGTGATGAGCACCTCCATCGTGCGGCTGTCCTTCTCCCGCGCGATGACCGTGGACACGCCGTTTCCGTACAGCAGCACCATCATGTACACCGCGAGCATCATGCCGAACGCGAGGAAGTAGTTGCTGCCGCTGTTGCGGCCCAGCACGGTGGTCTCCCCCTGCGCCTCCAGCATCGAGATCTCGGCGTACCGCTCGGCGGACAGGCCCATGTCCCGCACCGCCCGGTCGCGCTTTATGGAGGAGAGCAGGCCGCCCATCTGGGCGTCGCGCGTGTCGGTCATGGAGCGGTCCAGGTAGATGGCCTCGTAGGAGAGGTCGTCCCGGATGACGTAGCCGATTTCGATGTCTTTTGCCCGCAGCGCCGCGACCAGGGCGTCGCGGCCGGGGTATACCTGCGACTCCGCCGCCGAAAGCGCGGGCAGCACCTGCGCGCGGGCCGTCTCACCCCCGAACGCGTAGCCTGCCGCCGGGTCCATGGCGCGGGCGTACTCCCCCGGGCCGCCCGCCGCGCCGGAATCAAACGCGCCGAGGATCCTGGGGAGGAACGTGACCAGCAGCATCACGGCCATCAGGACCGCGGTCACCGTGACCGTGGTCTTTTTCGTCAGCTGTGTCCTGAACTCGTAGGCGAAGACGATGCGGAAGTCCCTCATGCCCTGTCACCCGCCTTCCGGATGAAGATGTCGGCGAGCGCCGGCTCGTACGCGCCGAAGCTGCGGATTTTCAGGCCCTGGCCCGAGAGCCAGCGCAGCACGTCCGCCTGCGCGTCCCGCCCGCGGGTGTCCATCACGAGGCCGCGCGGCGTGTCCTCCAGCAGGAAGTCCGGGAACGCGCGGGCCAGCGCGTCCCGCCAGCCCTGCGGCGCGGGCTCGGAAACCAGCAGGACCAGCTTGCCGCGGCCCTCCCCGCGCTTGATGTCGTCCAGGTCGCCCGACAGCAGGATATTCCCCTCGTGGATGAGGGTCACGTCGTCGCAGACCTCCTCGACGTACCCCATCTGGTGGGACGAGAAGATGACCAGCCGCCCCTGCTTCACGAAATCCGCGATGGTGTCCTTGAACACCTGCGCGTTGACCGGGTCCAGGCCGGAGAACGGCTCGTCGAGGATGAGGATGTCCGGGTCGCCCAGGAACGCCTGGGCGATCTGGATCTTCTGCTGGTTGCCCTTCGACAGGGTCTCCAGCTTCTTGCGCTTGAAGCCGCCCAGGCCGAAGAAGTCCACCCAGTATTCTGCGCTCCTGAGGGCGTCCTCCTTCGCGGCGCCGCGCAGGCGCGCGAAGTAGACGAGCTGCGAGAGCACCTCGCTCTTCTGGTACAGGCCCCGCTCCTCCGGCAGGTAGCCGATCTTGAGCTTCCTGGGCCGGAACGGCTGCCCGTCCAGCAGGAACCGCCCGCTGTCGGGGCGGAACACGTCCATCAGGCAGCGGATGGTCGTGGACTTGCCCGCGCCGTTGCGCCCAAGGAACCCCATCGCGCGCCCGGAGCGCACCGTGAAGCTGACCCCGTGGAGGATCTCCCTCTCCCCGAAGCTCTTGCGGATGTCCTGAACCTGCAGTTCCATCAAGGCCCCCCTTATGCGTGAAAAACCGCCGAAGCGGCGACATGATACCACCGAATCCCGGGCGGCACAACGTATTTGCGCGGGTTTACGCGGTCTGCGGCGCGTCCTCCACCACGCGCGGCCCTGAGGCGCGCGAGGCGATGATGATGGCGGCCAGCACCAGCGCGCTGCCGGCGGCTTCCCGCAGCGTCGGCCGCTCGCCCAGCACCAGCATCCCCGCGGCCAGCGCGAACACGCTCTCCATGCTCATCAGCAGCGAGGCCAGCGCCGGCGGCGTGGTCCGCTGGGCCAGTATCTGCAGCGTGTAGGCGATGCCCGAGGACAGCACCCCGGCGTACAGCAGCGGCCCGGCGGCGCCCATGAGGCCCCGCACGTCGGGCTTCTCGAACACGAACATGCACACGGAGGACAGCACGCCGCAGACCAGGAACTGCGCCGCGCACAGCTGCACGCCGTCGGCGCGCACGCTGAAGTGGTCCACCAGCATGATCTGCACGGCGAACATGAACGCGCACAGGACCAGCAGCAGGTCCCCGCCGCTGATATAAAAGCTCTCCTTGACGCTGAGCAGGTACAGCCCGCCGGCGGCGATGCCCACGGCCAGCCACACGGCCCGGCGCACCCGGTGCCCCAGCAGCAGGCCGTAGAGCGGCACGATGAGGATGTACAGCGCGGTCAGGAACCCGGCCTTGCCGGCCGAGGTGTCCCGGAGGCCGAACTGCTGGAGGTTGATGGCGAAGAACAGCGCGACGCCGCACAGGATGCCGCCCCTGAGCAGGCCGTGCGCCCGTTCCCGCACGGGCAGGACGCCCCGCAGGCGGTTGACCCGGCCCCGGAGGGCGATGACCGGCAGCAGCGCGAGGCTTCCCAGCAGGCTGCGCACCGCCTGGAAGGTGAACGGGCCCACGTGCTCCATGCCGACGCGCTGGGCCACGAACGCGGCGCCCCAGATCACGGCGGATAGCAGCAGCATCACGCTGCCCAGCCCCTTGTCCCGGTTCAACCGCCGCCCCCCATTCCGCGCAATGGCAGGATTGTAGGGAACCCGCCCGCGCGCGTCAAGGACAAGGCGCTATGGTTTCCTCCTAAACAGCGACAGGCCGAACGCGATGCCGCACAGGCCGCCCGCGACGTGGGAGAGGTTCGAGACGCTGTCGCGCACCGTGATGCCGGTGTAGACCTCGCGCCCGAGGTACACCGCGGCCACGAGCAGCAGCGTCAGCGGCACCTTGCCCTGCGTCCGCCCGGACGCGGCGGCGAGGATGATGAGCATGAACACGATGCCGCTGGCGCCCAGCGTCGCGACACCCGGGACGAGGAACAGCTGCACCAGCGCCGTCACCAGCGCGGTGACTGCGATCATGATCAGGTACCGTCGCGCGCCGTAGTGCCGCTCGACCAGCGGCCCCAGCACCAGCAGCAGGCTCCTGTTGCCCGCGAAGTGCGAGAAGTTCGCGTGTCCCCGCACGTGCAGGAACAGCCGGGGGTAGAACAGCAGGTTCGCCGCCGAGGAGCGGTACACCGAGAACAGCGCGCGCGTGGACGCCCCGCGGGTGAGCCACCCGAGGATCAGCGCCGCCAGGGACAGGGCCAGGAACGAGAGGGTGACCGGGGAGCTCAGCTCGACCCACCTGCGCGGGTCGATCTTCCGCAAAAACGCCCTGAAGCCTTTCATGCCGCCTCCATCGCCGCGGCGCGCGCCGCGCCCGCGCGGGCCGCCGCCCTGCTCTTGTATACGCCGTAGCCCGTCACGCTGAGGATGACCAGCGCCGCCCCCAGGAGCGACAGCGCCCCCGGGTACTCGCCCAGCACGAGGAAGACCCACAGCGGGGAAAGCACCGGCTCCACCGTGGTCATGACCGACGCGGTCACCGGGTGCACGCCCTTGCGCATGCCCGCCGTGAGGAAGATGTAGCCCCCGGCCTGCGACGCGCCCAGCAGCACGATGCCGGTGAGGGACGGCGCGTCCGCGGTCAGCAGGCGGTCGAAGGGGAGGTAGAGCAGGAAGACGCAGCTGATGAGGCTGCCCAGGATGGAGAAGTCCGCCGCGTCGGTGCCCTCCATGCGCGAGGCGAAGAACACCATCGCGAAGGAGAACGCCGAGAGGATGGCGATGAGGTCCCCCGCCAGGCCGCCGCTCCTGAGGCCGCCCAGGAAGCACAGTACGATGCCCGTGAGCGCCAGGCCCGCCGCGAGCAGGTCCGCGCGCGCGGGCCGCTGCCCGTAGAACACCCACGCCGCGAAGATGACGACGATGGGCGTCACGTAGTGCAGGACGACCGCGTTGGCCGCGGTGGTCATCTTGTTGGCCAGGATGAACAAGGCGCTCGTCAGCGCCATGCCCGCCGCCCCCAGCCACACGCCGCGCCCGAACTTCAGGCGGAACGTGCCGCGCCACAGGCCGAAGGCGAGGTACGCCAGCAGCGAGCGCACGCCGATGATGGAATAGGGCGACCACGGCACCCACTTGCTCAGCAGGCCCGTGACGCTCCACACCGCGCCGCCCAGCATGACCAGCGCCGCCCCCGAGGGCCCCGTCCTCCCGCGCACGCCAATACCTCCGGTATTTTGCACGCATCATAGCATCCGGCGCGGGCCGGGGCAATGCGCGGCGCAAAGGCCGCCTCCCATGTTCGTGCGGGGCCGCCCCGTCCCCGCCCGCCTTGTCCTTGGGTTGTTTTTTTTGACATCCTGGCCGCCCCGCGGCCCGGCATCGGCCGCCGGACAAATTTTTGAATTCTGTACAAGAACGTGTTTTAGCCGCCAACCTGTGGATAATTTCTAAGGGAACGGACGCCCGGGAGCGGCCCGGCGCGGGCGCCCCGGACGGGTTCGGGATTGCCGGGCATAGCGCGGGGCCTTTTATTTTCCCCCGCGCTTGATGTTTCAGGCGCAGGCGGTATAATTGCCTGGAAGGAGAACTGCCGATGAGCAACGGTTTCGGGACAACCAAACTGGTTCCCCTGCGCGAGGAAAACAGCGTCGCCGCAAGCATCCTGCAGCACGTGTACCAGGCCCTGCTGGCCAAGGGGTATGACCCCGTGGCGCAGCTGACCGGGTTTGTCCTCACCGGGGACCCGACCTACATCACCAGCCACGAGAACGCGCGCAGCCTCATCTGCAGGCTCCAGCGCGACGAGATCCTCGAGGAGCTGGTCCGCTTCTACTTCTCCGGCAGCTACGCCTGAGGGTGGGGCGTCTTCTCGGGCTGGACTACGGGGACCGGCGGGTCGGCGTCGCGCTGAGCGACCCGCAGGGCCGCCTGGCCACGCCCTGGGGGGTCATCCCCCACAGGGGGTGGGGTCCCACGGCCCGGGAAGTGCTGCGCCTATTGCGGGAGACCGGGGCGGAGTACGTCGTCCTGGGCCTGCCCCGCAGCATGGACGATTCGCTGGGCGCGCAGGCGCGCGAGGCGATGGGGTTCGCCGGGCGCCTTCGGGAGCTGGGCGCGCGGGTAGAATATAGCGACGAGCGGCTGAGCACCGTGGAGGCCGGGGAAAGGCTCCGGGCCCTGGGGCTTACCGCCCGGGAGAGCCGGGACAAGGTGGACCAGTCCGCGGCGGCGATCATCCTGCAGCAGTACCTTGACCGGGCTGCGGGCAGCGACGATACAGACAGGAGGGACGCAAAAGTGACGGACAACATGGACAGGAACGCGGCACAGCAACCCGAGGACACGGACTCCAACATCGTGGAACTCACGGACGAGGACGGGGTCACGACCCAGTTCGAATACCTGAGCACCATCGAGCACAAGGGCGAGAGTTATGTCGTGCTCCTGGCCCCCCAGGATGAAGGCGCGGAGAACGAGGACGAGGGCGAGGTCGTCATCCTGAAGATCCAGCAGGACGAGAAGGGCGAGGACACCTACGTATCCTGCGACAGCGACGAGCTCGAGCAGGAAGTCTTCGACATCTTCATGGACGAGATGGACGAGGAAGAGGACGAGGACCTGCTGGAAGAGGCCGAGGAACTGGAAGAAGGGGAAGGGACGCAGCAGGAGTAACCCCCTTCTAAGGAACCAAAAGAGCGCCGCACGATGCGGCGCTTTTCATTTGGGCGGGGGCTTTTTTCAGGCGTCCCGGCGGTTTTCGGGGAGTTCAGCGCGTCCGCATCGCCCGCAGCAGCCTGCCCTGCGCCCACAGCGCGAGGCCGGGCGCCATGGAAAGCAGCGCGGCGGCGAGGGCGGTCAGGGCATAGGCGAACCAGCCGAACGCCGCGGAGCGCAGGAACGAGGGCGCGGGCGGCAGCGGGATGCCGGTCGGGCCGAAGACCTGCTCCGGCGCCGGGCCCGCGAACCAGCCGGCGACCATGGGCCGCAGGGTCGCCTGGTTGAGGGCGGCCAGCAGGACGACCAGCAGGGGAAGCAGCACGGCCAGCGCGATGCCCGCCGCGCGCACGACGGCGCCCGGGGCGCGCCGGGGCGCGGCCTTGCCCTCGGCCCTGGGGTCCGCGGAGGCCGCGGGACTCGCGGGGGCGGCGTGCCGCGAGGGGATGGGGGGCGTTTCCGGCGGCGCGGGGTCGCGCATGCGCCGTTCCGGCGGCTGCGCCTGCAGGCTGGGCGTCACCGTGGGGCTCCCCTGGGAAAACCTGCGGTGGCTCCTGGGCGCGGAGCACTGGGTGCACTGGGTATAGGCGTCGTTGTTCTCCGCCTGGCAGCGGCTGCAAACCCACATAAGGACCTCCCATTCCGGTCGTCGGGGCGCAGGGGCGGCCCCGCGGGCCGCTCCCCCTTCTCCCATACAACGCGCCGCGGGCCCCCGGCCCTGCGCGCTCAGTCCCCGAAGGAGATGTTGATGTCCCGCGCGGCGAGCACGATCTGGTCCGCCGGGTTCACGGGCTTGGGGACGCCGGCGATGACCTCGAGGTCGTTCTCCCCGATTTCGTCGCCCTTGAGCGCGACGGTCACCCCGAAGCGCCCCTGCTTGATGAGCTGCGCCGCGTGCACGCCGAACTGGGTCGAGAGGACGCGGTCGTAGGCGCAGGGGCTTCCGCCCCGCTGCATGTGCCCGGGGATGACGGTCCGGCACTCGACCCCGGTCATGCGGGCGAGCTCGCCCGCGATGTGCTGCGATACGCTGAGGAAGTTGCGCTGGGCGCGGGCGCTGAGGCGCTCCTTGCGCTTCATCCTGGCCTCCTCCGGTGTCATCGCGCCCTCGGCGACGGCGATGATGGTGAAGCGCTTGTTCCTGCGCGCCCGCGCGTGGATGACCTCCGCCACCTTCTCGATGTCGTAGGGGATCTCCGGCAGCAGGATGACGTCCGCCCCGCCGGCCATGCCCGCGTACAGCGTGAGCCACCCGGCCTTGTTGCCCATGAGCTCGACGACCATGCACCGGTCGTGGCTGGCGGCGGTCGTGTGGATGCGGTCGATGACCTCCGTGGCGATGCCCACCGCCGTGTGGAAGCCGAACGTGAAGTCGGTGCCGTAGATGTCGTTGTCGATGGTCTTGGGCAGGCCGATGACGTTCAGCCCCTCCTGGCGCAGCAGGTTCGCGGTCTTGTGGGTGCCGTTGCCGCCCAGGGTCACGAGGCAGTCGAGCTTCATCGCCCGGTAGTTCATCTTCATCGCGTGGACCTTGTCCACGTTGTCCTCCTCCACCACCCGCATGTTCCTGAACGGCGTGCGGCTGGTGCCCAGGATGGTGCCTCCCATCGTGAGCAGGCCGGAGAACTGCTCCTCGCGCATGATCTGGTAGTCCCCGTCGATGAGCCCGCGGTACCCCGCGCGGATGCCGATGATTTCCGCGTTCAGGGTCTGGTACGCCGCGCGCGCCACCCCGCGGATCGCCGCGTTGAGGCCCGGGCAGTCGCCCCCGCTGGTCAGGATGCCGATGCGTACAGCCATGGATTCCTTCCTTCGTCCGTTCTTGATTCGCCGGATGGCAAGGGCGCGGCGTTCCCTCCCCGGGTTTCGCGCCGCGCCCCCTGTTCCCTCGCCGGCCCTACTTGATGCCGAAGACGCCCAGGATGCCCCGGGTGATGGTCCGGCCCACCGAGTACCCCGCGCCCGACGCCGTCGAGCGGGTGAAGTTGTCGAGCATCTTTTCCGCCAGGCTCTTTTCCGTGCGCACGGTCCTTGGGGCCTTGGCGGGCTTCGTTTCCCGCGCCGCTGCCGTGGGGAGGTCGCCCCGGTAGGGCTCGTACTGCCCGGTCGCGGGATTGTACACCAGCACCGGGGCCGGGGCCTGCTCCACCCGGCGGGCGGGGGGCTGCGGCGCGGGGGCCGGGACGGGATAGGACACCTGCGCCTGCATCTCGCGCGTGACATACTGCCCGGTGGCAGGGTCGAACACCTGCATGGTCTGCGTTTGCGTTGCCTGCACGGCCTGCGCGCTGTCGTTCGCCTCCAGCACGACGCGGCCCGTCCCGGACACGCCCTGGCTCTGGAACTTGGCGGACAGCACCTCGTAGGCGCTCTCCCGGTCGAACGTGGCGGCGTACTTGTCCTTTAGCTCGCTGGTGTCCAGGATGGTGTCCCGCAGCGACGGGGAAATCGTCCCGATGGACGACTGCGGCGGCAGGATGACCGCCCGCTGGGTGACCCCGGGCGCGCCGGACTCGTCCAGGAAGGACAGCAGCGCCTCGCCGGTATGGAGCTCGGTGATGGCCTGCTCCGTGTCGAACGCGGGGTTGGCCCGGAACGTCTGGGCGACCGCGCGGATGACCTTCTGCTCCGCCGGGGTGAACGCGCGCAGCGCGTGCTGCACGCGGGCGGCCAGCTGCGAGAGCACGGTGCCCGGCACGTCGGCGGGGTTCTGGGTGATGAAGAACACGCCGACGCCCTTGCTGCGGATGAGCCGGATGGTCAGCTCCACCCGGTCCAGCAATTCCCGCGGGCAGTCCGCGAAGAGCAGGTGCGCCTCGTCGAAGAAGAACACCATGCGCGGAAGCTCGCTGTCGCCCTGCTCGGGCAGCAGCTCGTACAGCTCCGCCAGCATCCACAGCAGGAACGCGGAGTACATCGCGGGGCGCAGGAACAGCTTGTCGGCGGCGAGGATGTTGATCATGCCGTGGCCTTCCTCGTCCCGCACGAGCCAGTCGGACAGGTCCAGCCCCGGCTCGCCGAAGAAGAAGCTGCCGCCCTGCTCCTCCAGCACCGCCACCGCGCGCTGGATGCTGCCCACCGACGCCCTGGCGATGTTGCCGTAGCGCAGGGTGTACTCCCCCGCGCGGTCGCCCGCGTAGGCGAGCATCGCGCGCAGGTCCTTGAGGTCGATGAGCAGCAGGCCCTCGTCGTCGGCGATGCGGAAGATAATGTGCAGCACGCCCGCCTGGGTCTCGTTGAGCTGCAGCATCCGCGAGAGCAGCAGCGGCCCCATCTCGCTGACCGTCGTGCGCACCGGGTGGCCGGACTGGCCGTACACGTCCCACAGCGTGACCGGGGCGGCGCGCGGGGTGAATTCCTCCAGCCCGACGCGCCCCATGCGCTCGCGGATCCTGTCACCCAGTTCGCCGGGCTTGGCCAGGCCCGCGAGGTCGCCCTTGACGTCGGCCAGGAACACCGGCACGCCCAGCTGGGAGAACCCCTCGGCCAGCACCTGGAGGGTGACGGTCTTGCCGGTGCCCGTCGCGCCGGAAATGAGCCCGTGGCGGTTGGCCATCCGGGGGAGCATCGTGACCGGGCCAGCTTCGCTGGTCCCAAGCCAGATCCTGTTGTCCTGCAGCATCGGGGGGACCTCCGTTCATCCGCTGTCATTGGGCGCGAATCTTGGATTATGGCTGCTGTTCGCGGTGAGTGTACCACCAAACGGGCGGCGCCACAACAGCGCCCCGCCCCGTCACACCCCCGCGCCGGGGCGCTGTGCGACGGCCGCGACCGCCTGCGCGGAGATGCCCTTCCCCTCGCCCTCGAACCCCAGCCCCTCGGTCGTGGTCGCCTTGACGCTGACCCGGGAGGGCGGGACGCCCAGCGCGCGGGCAACGTTCCCGCGCATCCCTGCCATATAGGGGGCCAGTTTCGGCCGCTGGGCGACGATGGTCACGTCCGCCTGCAGCGGCGCGAAGCCGTTCTC
>DATHTQ010000365.1:0-5784 GCA_035463055.1 Candidatus Limnocylindria bacterium | reverse complement strand
GCGTTGGGGGAGGGATATTTCATCTTCGTCAAGGGCGGCGTCGTGTCGCGCTACGCCAACATGAAGCACCACTCGGAGGTGGACATCCGGCGCGAGGCGTACCAGTCGCCCGAAATCTGGTTCCGCTACGGCCTCGATGCGTGCCGGGCGGCGCTGGACATGCCCGTGTATAAATATTACGTCTACCTCACGGACACCAGCCATCCGCCCGCTGCGCTGCGGGCCGCCCTGGGCGGCATCCGGGGCGCGTCGCTGACGCAGTCGGGGGCCACCAACATCGAGGTGACCGGCGACGAGGCCGACAAAGGCGTTGGCGTCAAGGTGCTCGCGGACAGGCTGGGCGTCGCCAAGCACCAGATCATGGCGATGGGGGACCACCTCAACGACCTGGCGATGCTCCGGGCCGCCGGCCTCAAGGTGGCGATGGGGAACTCCGAGAAGGAACTCAAGGACATCTCCGACTACGTCACCGAGGACAACGCCCACGACGGCGCCGGCAGGGCCATCCGCCGGTTCTGCCTCGGGGAGGACGTGCCTTTCCTCCAATAGCCTGGCCTTGCTTGATTATTTAAAGCAGTGATAAAGAGTCAACGGGTTTCTTGTGAATCCGCGTCTCACTCCGAGGCACCCGGCTGGGGCCACGGCTTGTAAAAGGGCGGGGATACCTCGGGGGATATGGCGCCGTCCGTCAGGGCGGCCAGTTCCGCGAGGGCCTTTTCCGTGTCGCAGGCCCGCATGACCGTTTCAAAGCGGATTTTGTCGGTGAACGTCGCCTCCGGCGCCTGCGCGCCAAGGCGAATAAGGGAGTGGCGCACCCTGTCCCATCGGTCATAGGACACATCGGCGGCAATGGCCTGGCTGCTCTCCCAGCGGGCCGTGCCCGCCGCGCGCACGGCCATGGACGCCGCCTGGCCGTAGGCCCGCACCAATCCGGGCGCGCCGAGCAGGACGCCGCCGAAGTACCGCGTGACCACGCATACGCAGTTGGTGAGGCCCGGCTTGCGCATGGCCTCCAGGATGGGAAGGCCCGCGGTGCCCTGCGGCTCGCCGTCGTCGGAATAGCGAAGGGCGTTGCCCTGCGCGCCCAGGATATAGGCGTAACAATGGTGCGAGGCAGCCTTGTGGCTGCCCCGGATGTCTTCGATGAAAGCAAGCGCTGCCGCTTCGTCCGCCGCCGGCGCAGCCCCGGCGATGAAGCGGCTCTTCTTCACCACTAGCTCTTCCCCGCCTCGGGATGCCAGCGTCAGGATGCCAACGGGCGCGCTCAACGCCGAAGCACCACCCGGCTGTAGTTCTTCTTGCCACGGCGCAGCAGAAGGCCCTGCGCTGGGAAGTCTTCCGGTGTCAGGCGCGCCTCCGGGTCGGCTGCCTTTGCGTCGCCCACCATGACCCCGCCCTGCGCGACGACCTGCCGCGCCTGGCTGCGGCTCTGGCAAAGGCCGCAGAGGAACAGGATGGTCGTAAGCCGGCTGTCCTCCTGGAGCTGGGCGAGCGTCAGCTCGAACGTCGGCACATCCAGCGCCTCGCCCCCGCCGCCGAACAGCGACGCGGCGGCCTGCTGGGCCTTCTGCGCCTCCTCCTCGCCGTGCACGAGCTTGGTGGTTTCGAATGCGAGGACAGCCTTGGCTTCATTGATGCCGGCGCCCTCCAGGCGGCCCAGGCGGCGCACCTCCTCCATGGGAAGGAAGGTGAGCATTGCAAGGCTTTTCTCCACGTCGCTGTCGGCGATGTTGCGCCAGTACTGGTAAAAATCATAGGGGGAGCACAGCTCCGCGTCCAGCCACAGGGCGCCCTTCTCGGTCTTGCCCATCTTCTGGCCCTCGGCGTTGAGAAGCAGGCTGAAGGTGCAGGCAAAAGCGGCCTCCTGTTCCTTGCGGCGGATGAGGTCAGCCCCGGCCAGGATATTGCTCCACTGATCATCCCCGCCCATCTGCAGCCGGCAGCCGTACCGGCGGAACAGCTCCAGGAAGTCGTACGCCTGCATGATCATGTAGTTGAACTCCAGGAAGGTGAGGCCTTTCTCCATCCGCAGGCGGTAGGCTTCCGCCGTCAGCATGCGGTTGACGGAGAACAGCGGGCCGATTTCACGAAGGAAAGGCAGGTACTGCAGCGGCACCAGCCAGTCCGCGTTGTTGACCATGATCGCCTTGTCGCGCTCAAAGTTGATGAAACGGGACAGCTGCTTCCTGATTTGCTCGGCATTGTGGGCGATGGTGTCCAGAGCCAGCATCTTGCGCAGCTCGGACTTGCCGGAGGGGTCGGCCACCTGCACCGTGCCGCCGCCGACCAGGGCGATGGGCTTGTGGCCGGCCTGCTGCATATGCCGCATGCCGAGCACAGGGATCAGGTTGCCGAAATGGAGGCTGGGGGCGGTTGGGTCAAAGCCGACGTAGAACACGGTGGGCTCGCGTTCCAGCTGCTTGTACAGCTCATCCTCGAAGGTTAATTGTGCGAGCAAACCCCGCTCCCTGAGGGTGTCCAGTACGTGCATCGCGCGCGCCTCCCTGTCCGAAAGTGTAGGAATACGGCGCAATTATAGGTTTTTGGCGAGAATGGTGTCAAGGCGCGGCAGGTTTTGGAAGCTCCCTGCAGGCGGCGCTCCGACGATCCATTCCCGGAATCGCCGAATTTTCCGGTTTTCGTTGCCAAACCGTTTCCCGCGTGATATAATCCATCTGTTCCTGAAGTGACTTAGAGAAAGAAGGGTTCGCAGAAGTAGTGGGTGCAGCGAAAGGCGTGGGGCAAGCGCTGGTTCAGCGCGCGTTCCATTCCGACGCGGCATATGCCCGCTCTTTCTTATTTTCAGGGTATTCTCAAAGGGGATTGAAGGATGGCAAAAGCCAAGGCTGACGCGCGGAAGATCTGCGAGGACACGGCGGCCAGGCTCGGGTACGAGCTGGTGGACACCGCGCTGGACCGCGAAGCGGCGGGGCTGTACCTGCGGGCCTACATCGACAAGCCGGGCGGCGTAACGCTGGACGACTGCGAGAAGTTCCACCGGGCGGTGCAGCCCCTGCTGGAGCAGGTGGAGTACGACTTCCTCGAAGTCAGCTCCCCGGGCATCGACCGGCCCATCCGGACCGACCGGGACATGCAGGCCGCCATTGGCGAGGAGGTCGTCGTCCGGCTGTTCAGGCAGGTCCACGGCGCGCGGGAGCACCGGGGCCGCCTTTCAGGGTTTGACAAGGACACGGTCAGGGTCCAGGGCCCGGCCGGGGAGCGCGAGTTTCTGCGGAAGGACGTCGCCCGGATGGAGAGATGGGTGGACCTGAGCGTGCTATCCCAGGAGCCGGCGCCGGGCGCCGTGCAGGCGCAGGACGAAGCGGCACAAATGGCCGACATGCCCGCGGACGCGGGTGAGGCGGGGAGTGAACATGAACAACCAGAAAGTTGACCTGATGGACGCCATCTCGATGCTGGCGCGCGAGAAGGACATCAACGAGGAAGTCCTGGTGGACACCATCGAGGACGCCCTCAAGGCCGCGTACCGGCGCAACAACCGGCAGACGGCGACGCCGCAGGCGAACCTCACCGTGCGCCTGTCCAAGAAGGAAGGCGCCAAGGTGTTCCTGCGCAAGGTGGTGGCCGATACCGTCGAGGAGCCCGAGATGCAGATCTCGCTCGAGGACGCGCTGCAGATCCGCCCCAACTTCCACGTCGGGGACATCGTCGAGATCGACGTGACGCCGGAGAACTTCGGGCGCGTCGCGGCCCAGACCGCCAAGCAGATGCTCGTGCAGCGCATCCGCGAGGCCGAGCGCGGGAAGATTTACGACGAGTACATCGAGAAGGAAAACGAGATCCTCACCGCCATCGTGCAGCGGGTCGAGCCCAAGGCCACCTACCTTGAGCTGGGCCGCACCGAGGGCGTCATGGAAAGCAGCGAGTACATCCCCGGCGAGACGTACCGCGAGGGCGACCACATCAAGGTCTACGTGCTCAAGGTGCGCCGCTCCGGCAGCGACTTCAACCGCGTGCCCCAGGTGTTCGTCAGCCGCATCCATCCCGGGCTGGTCAAGCGCCTGTTCGAGATGGAGGTGCCGGAAATCGCGACGGGCGTCGTGCAGATCCGCTCCATCGCCCGCGAGGCCGGAAGCCGGACCAAGATCGCGGTCTTCTCCATCGACCCGATGATCGACCCGGTCGGCGCCTGCGTGGGCCCCCGCGGAAGCCGCGTGGAGAAGGTCGTCAGCGAGCTGCGCAACGAGAAGATCGACATCATCAAGTGGTCTCCGGACCCCGCGGAGTTCGTGGCCAACGCGCTCAACCCCGCGCACGTCATCAGCGTGTTCATCTCCGACGATGAGAAGATCTGCCGCGTCGTCGTGCCGGACATGCAGCTTTCGCTGGCCATCGGCAAGGAGGGGCAGAACGCCCGCCTCGCCGCCAAGCTGACCGGCTGGAAGATCGACATCAAGAGCCAGACGCAGGTGGACGAGCTCATGCGCGAGCAGGGCTACCTGGAGCCGCTCCCCGGCGAGGACGGCCTGAACGGCTGAGGAAGGCGAGATGCCCAAGAAGATCCCTATGCGCATGTGCGTCGGCTGCCGGACGATGAAGCCCAAGCGCGAGCTGCTGCGGGTCGTCCGCACGCCGGAGGACGCCGTGGTCCTGGATTTCACGGGCAAGAAGAACGGCCGGGGAGCGTACCTGTGCCACAAGGAGGAGTGCCTCAAGCGCGCCGGGAAGCAGAAGCAGCTGGACCGCGCGCTGGAGCGTCCGGTGGGCCCGGAGATCCTGGCCCAGCTCGGCGAGGAGATCCGCCTGACCCCCAGGCAGGAAAGCGCGGATGCGTGAAGGGGAGTTGCGGGGCATCCTGGGCCTCGCGTTCAGGGCCGGGCAGCTGGTGCCCGGGGCGGAGATGAGCCTGCAGCTCATCCGCGACGGCAAGGCCGCCCTGGTGCTGGTGGACACGGCGGCCGCCGCGAACACCGCCAAGAAGCTGTCGGACGCGTGCGCCTACCGGGGCGTGTCAATGTGCCGGCTGCCTGAGGGCGAACTCGCCCGGGCGCTGGGACGGCCGGAAATGGCCGCCGCGGCGCTGAAGAGAGGGAATTTCGCCAAACGGGCGGAAGAGCTATGCGGGGAGCGCCCCGGCGACCAAACGGGAACCAAGAATGCGGAGGAATTAGGCTGAATGGCGAAAACCGGTCTCAAGGAAAACATCAAGGACCTCACCCAGAAGGCAGGCGTCATCCTGTCCGAGACGGAGCGCGTCAAGCGCAACGCGGACATCATGCTTCAGATGCTCAAGCAGCAGGAAGCGGTCTTCGTGCGCCAGGAAGAGGAAGAGCGGCAGCGCCAGCGCTATGAGACGCAGCAGCAGATCTTCCAGCAGCAGGCCAAGGCCTGGACGATGCCTGACGAGGAAGAGAAAGCCATTCTGGAAGCCTCCGCGAAAGAGATGGAGCTGGCGGCCCAGCCTGCCGCCATGACCCCTTCGCCAACCCCGCCAGAGGTCAAGGCCCCGGAAGCCGCGCCCGCGCAGCCGCAGGCCGCCCCCGCCGCGCAGGCGGCGCAGGCCGTCCAGGCAGCGCAGCCCGAAAGGGAAGCGGGAGAGCCGGCACCGGCGCCTTCCGCACCCGCCGCGGCAGCGGTTCCCGCCGAACCGGCGGCGCAGGCGGAACCCGCCCCGGCCGTCCAGGCGCAGCAGGATACCCAGCCCGCGCAGGCCGCTCAAGCGCCGCTGCAGGCACAGCCTTCGCAAGCCGCCCGCCCGCCGCAGCCGGCGCAGGCAGCGCAGCCTGCCGCCCAGCCCGCTGGCCCGCGTCCCTTGGCCGGCCC
>DATHTQ010000364.1:0-6691 GCA_035463055.1 Candidatus Limnocylindria bacterium | reverse complement strand
CGTGTCGCCCGGCTTCGTCCCCTTTCCGAGAAAACCGATAGGTTTTGGAGGAAGAGGAGGAGCGATGCAGCGTGTGAGAGGTGGCTTTTCAAGAAAAGCCGCCGCGAACGGAGCGAAGTCCGCGACGACGCGCGCGCGGGGCGTTTTCGCGACCAGCGAAAACATTCCGCAGCAACCGTTCCTCCAAAACGAAAGAGGTCCGCAGACCTCTTTCGAATCCCTTAGTGGCCTCCGCAGCCGGCGCAACTGTCGCAGCCGCCGCTTCCGCAGGAGGACTCGAACTCGTCGTCGTCCTCCTCGTAGGTGCCCAGCTCTTCCTGGATGGCGCGGTTGATGCCGTCCATGAGGCGGCCGAAGGTCTCGCGCGCCTGGGAGACGGCGACCATCTTGTCCTGGCGGCTGAGCCTGGACTCGACGTCCATCGCCTGCTCGCGCAGCTTCCTGAACTCCGCGGCGTCCGGCTTGGCGGACTTCTGGAGGTCGTCCATGCGTTCGCGCAGGTCGGCGTACTGGTCGTACAGGTCGGAGACCTCCTGGTCCTGGGTCGCCTCGGCCTCCAGGCCGCGCATGGCGTTGAACTCCTCGGAGGCTGCGATGAGTTCGCCCAGTTCGCGGGCCTTGGTGAGAATCTGTTCGTTCATACCTTTATCCTTTCCGGTTGTACCCCTTTGAGTGTGTTGCTGCCCCTGCCCGTGATGACGACGTCCGCGACCGTGCCGACCAGTTCGGGGCCTCCCCTGAAGCTGCACGCGATATTGCGCTCGGTCTTCCCGGTCAGCTCGTTCCCGTCGCGGCGGGAAGGGCCTTCCACGAGCACCCGGGCGCGCTGCCCGATGAGGGAATCGAAGACCTGGGCGGTGACGCCCTCCTGCGCGGCGATGAGCCGGGTGATGCGCTCGCGCGCAATCCCCGGGGCGATGCGCCCGGGCAGGGACGCGGCGCGCGTGCCCGCGCGCGGGCTGTAGATGAAGGTGAAGGCGCTGTCGAAGCGGACTTCCTCCGCCAGGGACATTGTATCGGAAAAATCGTCCTCCGTCTCCCCCGGGAAGGCGACGATGAGGTCGGTCGTGAGGCCGATGTGGGGGATGGCGCGGCGGAGCGCGGCGGCGCGGCCCAGGTATTCCTCCCGGGTGTAGCGGCGGTTCATGGCTTTCAGCATCCGGTCGCTGCCCGACTGCGCCGGGAGGTGCAGGTGGGGGCAGACCGCGGGGTTGCGCGCCATCTCCGCGATCAGCTCGTCGGATAGGTCCTTGGGGTTGCTGGTCATGAACCGCAGGCGCGGGATGCCGGTCTTTGCCAGCTCACGCAGCAGTTCGGGGAACGCGGCCCGGCCGCGGTCCAGCCCGTAGGAGTTGACGTTCTGGCCCAGCAGCATGATTTCCTGCACGCCGTCCTGCACCAGGCCCTCGGCTTCGCGCAGGATCTCCGCCATGCCGCGGGAGCGCTCGCGCCCCCGGACCATCGGCACGACGCAGTAGGAGCAGAAGTTGTCGCAACCGTACATGACAGTCAGCCAGGCGAAGTGGGGGCTCTGGCGCAGGACAGGCAGGCCTTCGTAAATGGTGCTGTCCTCGCCCGCGCGGAAGGCCTCCTCGCGCCTGCCCTCCAGGGCCATCAGCAGCTTCTCGGGCAGGCGGTACATCTCGCCGGGGCCCAGCGCGAAGTCCACGTGCGGGTACCTGGTCCGCAGCCTCTCCTGGAACCCCTCCTGCTGGGCCATGCACCCGCACACGCCGACCATCAGGCCGGGATTGGCCTTCTTGAGCTCCTTGGTGAAGACGATGTTGCCCATCGCCCGCCGCTCGGCGTTGTCGCGGATGCAGCAGGTGTTGAAGAGGATGAGCCCCGCCTTCTCCCGCTCCGCCTCCGGCGACATGCCCATACCCTCCAGGATGCCAGCGAGGGTCTCGGAGTCGTGCGCGTTCATCTGGCACCCGTAGGTGACCACGTGGTAGGTGCGGGGCAGGTCGGGCCTTCCACGCAGCGCGGCGGCTGCCGTTTCCTGGCGCGCCAGGCCCTCCCGGCTAATTTGCCTTGCGGCGTCACGCATCGGTGTCCTCCTGTGCGCCCCCGGCCAGCGGGGAGTCGGCGCGCTTGCGCGTCATCTCCAGCAGGCCCAGGCGCGTGAAGCCCAGCACCTCGGTCAGCGCCCTGTCGTCCCGCAGCGCGGCGCGAAAGGCGCCCAGGACGCGCTGGCGCTGCGCGTCGTCCCGCATGTCGATGAAGTCGATGAGGATGATGCCCCCGGCGCGGCGCAGGCGCAGCAGCCGGGCAATCTCGTCCGCAGCCTCGAGGTTGACCCGCAGCGCGGCGCCGCCCTCCCCGCGCGTGTCGTTTGCGGAGTTCACGTCGATGAGCAGCGCGGCCTCGCACTGGTCCAGCACGACGTTGCCGCCAGACGGCAGGTGCACCCGCCGCCGCAGGGCCTGCTCCAGCTGCTGGCCCACGCTGTTGAGCCCGAACGGGTCCTCGTGCAGGCGTACCGGCAGCCCCAGGGGCGCCGCGGCCTTCTCGTCGTCGGCGAGCACGCGCTCCGGCATGTCGGCCAGGTCGCGCAGGATCTTCTCCAGCGGCCCCGGCGCCTCCAGCAGCAGCGCGGGCGCGGAGCGGCGCTTCGCCGCCGTGGACAGCTCCGCCCACAGGGCGGCCCCGGAGGCGATTTCCGCCTCGACGTCCTCGCGCGCCGCGTCCTCTGCGTTCTTGCGAAGGACCAGGCCCATGCCGTCGGGCCGCAGTTTCTTGGCCAGGTTCTTGAGCGCGATGTGGTCCCTCGCGCGCGCGGAGGCGTGCGCCCCGTCGCCCAGGGGCAGCAGCACGCAGTAGCGGCCCGGCAGCGCGACGTCCATCGTGAGGTATGCGGACTTGGCGGCGATGGGCGGCTTCTTGACCTGCACCAGCAGCGGGTCCCCCGCCTGGGGCAGCCGCTCCCCCCGGGTCTCGTTGAACGGGAGGAAGCCCTCTTTGCCCCCCGGGAGGGTGACGAACAGCGCGCCGATGCCCTTCATGGTCCGCCCGGCCTTGCCCAGCAGGATGGCGCCGGAGGACAGGCCCGCGTCGTATTCCAGGTCCCAGTACTCGACGAGCCGCCCTTCCTTCATCAGCGCGGCGGCGGGCTTCGCGTCCCGGGTCCTCAGCAGCAGCTCGGTCACGGGGCCTCCAGCGGCAGGAGCCGGTTGTCCAGAAGACCCGTGCGGGTGATGAGGCATTCCGGCGCGGGGATGCCCGCGAACGCGGCCAGTGACTCCAGGAACTGGGAGGGCTTGGCCGAGGCCCCCTCGCGCAGCGCCAGCGTCGCTTCCAGGGCGCCGTCACGCGCGCTCGCGTCCAGGACCAGCGGGCGCAGGTCGTCCTGCTTCTCCCCGGACTTGCCTTTCTTCATGTAGGGGATGGAGGGGAGCGCCAGGAACCCGGGCAGGGCCGCGGCGAGCACGGCGAAATCCGACTGGGGCCGCAGGGCGTACCTGGCCGCGAACAGCCGCGCCATCGCGGCGGGGTGCGCGTCGGGCAGCGGCGCGGCCTCCAGCGCCATCAAGTCCCCCGGGAGGACCGCCTGCAGGCGCGTGAGGAAATCCCGCGGGTCCATCTCCGCCGAGAGCGGCACTTCCATGATCTCGCGCTCGCCCGCGACGCCCACCGAAAGCGGGGCCGCGAACGTGAGCAGCAGGTGCGGGTTGAAGCCCTGCGAGTAGGCGACCGGCAGGTCCGCGCGGCGCAGCGCCCGCTGCATCGCGCGCAGCAGGTCGAGGTGGCCGACGAAGCGCGCGGGGCCGGTCTTGCGGAACACGACGAGCATCTTCACGCGCCGCACAACCCTTCGAAGCGGGTCAGCCCGCAGCCGTGGCAGGCGCCGCGGCAGTCCGGCGTGGTTTCCGCCCGCAGCGCGCGCCCCATCTCGTCTTCCAGGAAGGCGCGGGTCACGCCGATGTCGATGAAGTCCCAGGGCAGGAGCTCGCCCACGGCCCGCTCGCGGCTCGCGTACCATGCCGGGTCCGTCCCGGTCTCGGCGAAGGCCTTTTCCCATGCGCCGGGGAGGAACTGGTCGCACCAGCCGTCCAGCCTCGCGCCCAATTCGTACGCCCGCAGCAGCACCGCGCCCATGCGGCGGTCGCCGCGCGCGAAGCACGCCTCCAGGCGGCTGAGGTCCGGGTCGCTCCAGCTGAAGGTGACGCCCTTCATGCGCAGCGCGTCGCGCAGCAGGCGCTGCCTGCGCTTCGCCTCGTCCGGGGTGATCTGCGCCGCCCATTGGAACGGCGTGAAGGGCTTGGGCACGAACGTGGACGCGCTGACCGCGATTTGCAGCGACCGCGCGCGCTTCTCTTTCGGCTGCGCGTAGAACGCCGCCTGGATTTTCCTCACCAGGTCCGCGATGCCCAGCAGGTCCTCGTCGGTCTCCGTCGGCAGGCCGATCATGAAGTACAGCTTGACGCTGTCCCATCCCGCGGAAAACGCCTCGGTGACCGCGCGCAGCACGTCCCGCTCGGTGACGCCCTTGTTGATGACGTCGCGCAGGCGCTGGGTGCCCGCCTCGGGCGCCAGGGTCAGGCCGCTCTTCTTCACCTGCCCGCTGTTCTTCAGCGCCTCGCCGACCTCGCCGTCCACGCGCAGCGACGGCAGCGACAGGCTGACGCGCCTGTGCGCGAAGTTCTCGTTGAGCGCGGCGATCAGCTCGTTCAGGCGGGAGTAGTCGCCCGTGGACAGGCTGGACAGGCTGATCTCCTCATACCCGGTGGACGCGAACAGGCTCTGCGCCGCCTCCACCAGCGTTTCGGGGCTGCGCTCGCGCACCGGGCGGTACACCATGCCCGCCTGGCAGAACCGGCATCCCCGCGTGCAGCCGCGCATGACCTCCAGCACGATGCGGTCGTGCACGGCCTCGGTGTAGGGCAGCGGGATGGCGTGGGGGAAGGGCGCGGCGTCCAGGTCGCGCACGAAGCGCTTCGTCACCTTTCCCGGCATGTCCGCGTGCAGCGGCCTCATGCCGGAGAGCGTCCCGTCCCCCGCATATTCCGGTGCCCAGAGGCTGGGGACGTAGACGCCCTCCACCTTCGACAGCGCGCGCAATATTGCCGCGCGTCCCAGGCCCGCGCGCCTGCCCGCCCCGATGGCGCGCAGCATCTCAACGGTGGCTTCCTCGCCGTCGCCGATGAGGAACGCGTCCACGAAGTCCGCCAGCGGCTCCGGGTTGTAGGCGCAGGGGCCGCCCGCGATGACGACGGGGTCGCCGTCGCCGCGGTCCCGGGACAGGACGGGGATGCCGCCCAGGGAGAGCATGTGCAGGACGTTGGTGTAGCTCATCTCGTACTGCAGGGTGAAGCCCACCGCGTCGAAGCCCGACAGCGGCGTGCGCGTCTCCAGCGAGTACAGCGGGATGCGCTGCTCCTTCATCGCGTCGGCCATGTCCGCCCAGGGCATCGCCGCGCGCTCGCAGGCGAGGTCCTCCTCGCGGTTGACGGCCTCGTAGATGACCTTCATGCCCAGGTGGCTCATCGCCACTTCATATGTATCAGGGAACGCGAAGCAGAGCCGGGTCATGCCCGGCGTCCGGGGCTTGACGACCTGGTTGACCTCCCCGCCGGTATAGCGTGCGGGGCGGGTTACTTTCGGCAAAAGCGCTTCCAGGCGCGCTGAGGTTTCCTTGTCCAATGCAGTCCTCCTTGATGGCGCAACAGCCATTTTACCATACCGCGGCCTTTCGTGTCACGCGCCTGAGGCCGGGCGTTTGACAGCCGGGCGGGCCGGGAGTATAAGGAAGCCGGCATACAACCCACAAAGCCGGCGCGTACCTGGGCTCCCATGCCCGGGGTACCGTATATCCCGTTGCGGAGGTACGCATGAAAAGCCGATGGTTCGCCGCGATCCTCGCGCTCCTTCTCCTGTCCGCAGGCGCGGCAGGCGCGGAGCTCCAGAAGGGCAGGGTCAAGGGCCGCGTCTTCACCAGCCCGGACGGCATCCGTTTCGAGGTGCCCCTGGAGTTCCATCTCGCGTCGCAGGAGCATCACGACCTGGGCTTTTTTCGCATTGTGCTGCGCAGCCCCGAATATCCCACAAACCATGAACGGGCCATCGTCATCGACGTGGAGCCGGGCCCGGGCGGCGTGACGGAAGGGACGGGGGAGGACGCAGCCACGATCCTGTCCCAGTTCCGTCTGCACAAGGACTGGAGGTTCGCCGAGACGGCCGTCCTCTCCGACGTGGTGACGAAAGGCCGGGGGTTCCCCGTGCGCGAAACGCTCATTGCCTTCCGCACCGACCAGGCCACCGACCGGAGGATCAGCTACGCGTTCGGGTTCACCTTCAGCACAGAAAAGCACCTGGCACGGGTCTTCTACCTTTGCAAGGGCATGGAGCGTACGCTGGACGTGGAGATCGGCAAGCTCCGGGAACTTTTTGAAACCCTCGAAATCCCCTGAAAGGAGCGGAAGGGAGTGAAGGATATCCGTAAACCCCTGGCGCTGGCGCTGTTGGCCGCCCTGCTGTGCGCCCTGCCGGTGACCGGCGCGCTCGCATGGAAAATCAAGGCCGGGACGGTGACGCAGGGTGCGTTCAGCGGCTCCGGCGTGACGTTCCAGGCCCCGGAGGGGTTCACCCTGTACGAGATTCACCGGACCGACGATATGGACCGCGTCATCCTGCACGGCCCCAGGGACAAAAGCCGCTACTTCCCGGCCGTCTACGTCTTCCTGCACCGGGA
>DATHTQ010000363.1:0-1969 GCA_035463055.1 Candidatus Limnocylindria bacterium | reverse complement strand
CATGACCAGTCCCATCGTGAGGATATAGGGCAGCAGCTCCATGTACCAAGGCGTGACGATGGGCGGAAGGTAATCGATGGCGAAGTCGAGGTCGTTGACGCTGACGGTATCCACGTTGCGGCCGAACTTGGTCGCATGCATGGTCCGCACGGTGTCGATAAAGTCCTCGCCGATGGTCGTCTCGAAATCAAACCGCGCGGGAAAATCACCCCGGGCGATAGCGCTCCCCTTGTTGAGGCCGATCAGCCTGGGATACCGGATGGCCACCCGGTCCAGCTGGCTGTTCTCCACCCGGCTGAGCAGCTCGGGATACGTGATGCGGTTGGCCTGCACGCCGATGCTGTCGGAAATCAGGAACGCCAGCAGCAGGAACGCGGCGATCATGATGAAGTAGCCGACGGGGCCGCGAGTCTTTCGCAAAGGTGAAACCTCCTCTTAGGGAACCTGCATGATTATACCACCGGGCGGCCAGGAAGGACAACGTTTCCGCCGTTCCCCGCGTTATTCCGGCGTGTAGATGCGCGGGTGCAGCACGCCGATGAGGGGCAGGTTGCGGTATTTCTCGGCGTAATCCAGCCCGTAGCCCACCACGAACTCGTCGGGCACCAGGAAGCACCGGTAATCCACGTCCAGCTCCGTGCGCCGGCGCATCGGCTTGTCCAGCAGCGCGGCCAGCCGGACGGTGGCGGCCCCGCGCTCCCTGAGCACCGTGCGGATGTACGACAGGGTCAGCCCGCTGTCCACGATGTCCTCCACCACCACCACGTCCCGGCCCAGGACGTCGTGGTCAAGGTCCTTGAGGATGCGCACCACGCCCGAGGTCTTCGTGCTGCTGCCATAGCTCGATATCGCCATGAAGTCCGTCGTCAGCGGCAGGTTGACCTTGCGGATGAGGTCGGTGAAGAACACCGCCGCGCCCTTCAAGATGCAGACGAACACCGGCGCCTTGCCCGCATAGTCCTGCGTGAGCCGATCGGCGAGCTTGCCGACCTCCGCCGCGATTTCCGCTTCCGAGAGCAGCACCCTGGACAGGTCGCCGTACAGCCCGTCACTCCGTTCCATCCGCACCCTCCTTCGCGCCCCTGTCCCACGGCAGCATGCCGCGGAAGCGCAGTTTCACGATTTCCTTCGTCCCCGGCCGCACGGCCGCGTATTCGGAGATGCCCAGCCCCGGCACCCACAGGACGTCCCGCCCCCTGGCATACACGGGCCAGAACCGCCGCCAGGGAATGTCCACCCGCCTGCCGCCCAGGTACTTCGTGATGGGCATCGAGCCCCGCATGCCCAGTGGCGTGATCATGTCGCCGTACTCCCACTGGCGCATCTCGGCCCCCTGCGCGATGCCCGCGTCCAGCGCCTGGACGCGCACACCGTCCCCCAGGCTGCCGTCCGGCGCCAGCACCTCCGGCTGTTCCCAGCGGACATGGGGTGATTCTATCGCATTTGGAAGAATATGCAATGCTTTTTCCGCGCAGTACGCCTTTGCGCCTCCCGGGAGGTTCATCTCCCCGTCCTCCGGCCCGGCGGCCAGCGCAAGCAAGTCGGTGGTCTGCGTGAAATCGACGCCGATGCCGTACGCTGCGCACAGCCGCCGCACCAACCTGCGCCGCATCGCCAGGCTTTGGGCAAGGAAGGGACGCTTCAGGAGGTAGACGAACGGCGGGTCCCGGCGGGCGAACCGCACCAGCCAGCTTTCCTCCATGTCCGCCCAGGCGTCCTCGTCGGCCCCGACGACCTGCGCCGCCTGCGCCAGGCGCCGGGACGCGCCGGGGAAGCCTTCCTCCAGCAGCGGGAGGACGCGATGGCGCAGGAAACCGCGGGTAAGGGAGGGGTCGTCGTTGGTCAAGTCCTCCAGCCAGGGTACGCCTGCAGACAACAGATATTTGTGAACCTGTTCCCTGGGCGTCCCCAAAAGCGGCCGCCAAATCCCGCCGCGCAGTTCACGCATGCCTGCCAGGCCCGACGTTCC
>DATHTQ010000362.1:0-8295 GCA_035463055.1 Candidatus Limnocylindria bacterium | reverse complement strand
TTCATCCAGCCTCCCTCCCGCGCCAACGAGATGCTCAACAACTTCCTGCGCCCGGGGCTGCAGGACCTGTCCGTCAGCCGCACGTCGTTCACCTGGGGCGTCCCGGTGGATTTCGACTCGAAGCACGTGGTCTACGTCTGGATCGACGCGCTGAGCAACTACGTCACCGCGCTTGGGTACGGAAGCGACGACGACAGCCTCATGCGGGCGTTCTGGCCCGCCGACGTGCACCTGGTTGGCAAGGAGATCGTCCGCTTCCACACCATCTACTGGCCCATCATGCTGCACGCGTTGGGGCTGCCCCTGCCCAAGCAGGTGTTCGGGCACGGGTGGCTGCTGTTCAACAACGACAAGATGTCCAAGTCCAAGGGCAACGTCGTCTACCCCGGCCCGGTCGTGCGCCGCTGCGGCACGGACGCGCTGCGGTATTACCTGCTGCGCGAGATGCCCTTCGGCATGGACGGCAACTACACCAACGAGGCGATGCTCAAGCGGGTCAACTCCGACCTCGCCAACGACCTTGGCAACCTGCTCAGCCGAACGGTCGCGATGGTGGAGAAGTATTTTGGCGGCGCGCTGCCCGCGCCCGGCGAATACGAGGCGCAGGACAGGGAGCTCATTTCCCTCGTGGAGGCGCTGCCGGGCAAGGTCGAGAGGGAGTTCGACAGCCTGCAGTTCTCCCAGGCCCTGGCCGAAATCTGGCAGGTCATCGGCAGCTGCAACCGCTACATTGACGACACGAAGCCCTGGGTGCTGGGCCGCAGCGACGAAGGCCGCGGCCGGCTTTCCACCGTGCTGTACGTCCTGGCCGAGAGCATCCGTTTCGTCGCGGTCCTCATCTCGCCCGTCATGCCCGAGACGCCGGGGCGCATCTTCACCCAGCTCGGCGTCGCCGACGCGGGCCTCATGACCTGGGAGTCCCTCTCCTCTTTCGGGAGGCTGCCCGCGGGCACGGCCGTCGCCAAGGGCGAGGCGGTGTTCCCGCGCCTGGACGTCGCGGCGGAGCTGCCGCTGCTGGAGGCGGACAACGAGGCCGAGGCCGCCGCCTTCTCCGGCAAGCCTGCCGCGCAGGAAGCCCAGGCAGCCCAGCCCGCAGCGAAGGCGGAGCAGAAGCCCGAACCGAAGCAGGCGGAAGAAGCGCCCGCCGAAATCTCCATCGACGAATTTCGCCGCCTGGACCTGCGGGTGGCGACGGTGCTCTCGTGCGAGAAGGCGGAGAAGAGCGACAAACTGCTCAAGTTCCGGCTCAAGGTGGGGGAGGAGGAGCGCACGGTGCTCTCCGGCATCGCCGCGCACTACCAGCCGGAGACCCTCATCGGCCGCAAGGTGGTGCTGCTGTACAACCTCGCGCCGCGCAAGATCCGCGGGGTCGAGAGCCGCGGCATGCTGCTGTGCGCCGCGGAGGAGGGCGACGCCGTGCTGCGCCTGCTGGGCGTGGACGGGGACATCGCCGACGGCTCCCGCATCTCATGACGGGGCCCGCCCTGCTGTTCGACTCCCATTGCCACCTGGACGACCCGCGCTTCGACGGGGACCGGGAGGAACTGCTCGCGCGCCTGCCGGACGCAGGCATTTTCGCGTGCCTGACCTGCGGCAGCGACCTTGCCTCCTCCCGCGCGTCCCTGGAACTCGCGGAGCGATTCCCATACGTCTACGCCGCCTGCGGCATCCACCCGCACGAGGCCGGGAGCGCGGGGGAAGGCGCGGCAGAAGAACTTGAACGCCTGCTTTCCCACCCCCGGGCCGTCGCCGTAGGCGAGATCGGCCTGGACTTCCACTACGGGCATTCTACAGGAGAAAAACAGCTTGAATGGCTGTCCTTGCAGTTCGACCTCGCGCTGAAGGTTGGCAAGCCCGTCATCCTGCACGTGCGGGACGCACACGGCGCGATGCTGGGCTTCCTCCGCTCCCGCAGGGACAGGCTGCCACCCGGCGTGCTGCACTGCTTCTCCGGGTCGGCCGAGAGCGCGGCGGAGTACGAGGCGCTGGGCTTCCACATCTCTTTCGCGGGCCCGGTCACATTCCGAAACGCAGAGAAGGCGAAGCTGGCGGCCAAAGTAGTATCGGGGGAGCGCCTGCTCATCGAGACCGACAGCCCCTACCTTGCCCCGCATCCCTTGCGCGGGCAGCGCAACGACCCATCGCTGGTGCGCCTGGTCTGCGAGGAGCTGGCCTTGCTTCGGGGAATGACCGCGGATGAAATGGCCCGACTAACCTGCCGCAACGCCTGCAAACTGCTGGGTGTCCCCCTGCCGGATGGTCTCGCCTGAATGTTTCAGGAATATGACATTAATGTTAAGCAAATCCGCGCCAGCGATAAACGGGGCGCGATTCTATGTTATACTGGACGCGCCGGAGCACGCGGCGCAAGGACGGTGAACGCTTGGCTGACCGCTTGATCCTGGCATCCGCCTCGCCCCGGCGCGCCGAGCTGCTCACGTCCATGGGACTGCGCTTCGAGGTGTACGCCCCGGACGTGGACGAGGACATCCCCGGCGACCCGAGGGAAGTCACGCTGACGCTCGCGCGGCGCAAGGCCCGCGCGGCCGCGGCGCATTTCCAGGGGGACACCATCCTGGCCGCCGACACGCTGGTCAGCGTGGACGGGGAGGCGCTGGCGAAGCCCGCGGACGAGGCCGACGCGCGGCGGATGCTGTCCATGCTGTCCGGCCGGTGGCACAGCGTGTTCACCGGGGTGTGCGTCCTGCGCGGCACCTATGAACAGGCGGAGGCCGCGGAGACGCTCGTGCGGTTCTCCGCGCTGGCGCCGAAGGACGTGGCCGCCTATATCCGCAGCGGCGAGCCCTTCGGCAAGGCCGGCGCCTACGCCATCCAGGGCATGGCCGGCATGTACGTTCCGGAAATCCGGGGAAGCTTCACCAACGTCGTGGGGCTTCCCACCTCGCTCGTGCGCACGATGCTTGAATCCGCGGGTTACCCGCTTGCAGGACGGGAATAGAGCACATGGCCATCATCGCTCCCGACATCGGGATTGATTTGGGGACGTCCAACACCCTGGTGCACGTGCGGGGGCGCGGCATCCAGATCAACGAGCCCACGCTGTGCATCATGACGGGCGGCGACCGGCGCACCGTCAAGGCCATCGGCCAGGACGCGCTGGCGCTGGCGGGGCGCACCACCGGGGGCGACGTGGCCGTGCGGCCCCTGGCCGACGGCACCGTCAAGGACTTCGACCTGACGGAGTCCGTCCTGCGCTACTTCATCCGCAAGGCCATCGGCGTTTCGCACCTGGTCAAGCCGCGGCTGTACATCACGGTGCCCAGCCGCATCAGCCCGGTGGAGCGGCGCGTCATCCGCGAGGCCGCCGCCAGCGCGGGCGTGCGCAAGAACGCCATCCACCTCATCGACAAGCCGTTCGCCGCCGCCTATGGCTCGGGCCTGCCGGTGTTCCAGCCGGAGGGGAGCATGGTGGTGGACATCGGCGGCGGGACGACCGAGGTGTCGGTCATCGCGCTGGGCGGGACAGTGCTCTCCAAGTCCATCCCGGTCGCCGGCATCCGGATGGACGCAGTCATCGTGGAATTCATCAAGCACGACCACAACATGCTCATCGGGGACAGGATGGCGGAAGACATCAAGATCGACTGGGGGTCGGCGCTGCCGGTATCGGAGGAGCGCAAGGTCGTCGTGCGCGGGCGCGACCTCATCACCGGGCTGCCGCAGACCGCGGAAATATCCTCCAACCGCTTCCAGGAGGCGCTCCACAACCCGTGCGTCGCCATCCTGAGCGCCATCCGCGAGGTGCTGGACAAGACGCCGCCGGAGCTTTGCGGCGACATCCTGCGCAAGGGCATCTTCTTGGTCGGCGGCGGGGCACAGCTCTACAGCCTGGACAGGTTCCTGGCGGGCGAGCTGGGCCTCCCCGTGACCCTCGCGCGCGACCCGATGCTGTGCGCCGCGGCGGGCGTCGGGTACATGGCGGAGAACGCGGAGATCCTGCCCAAGCTGACCCGCGGCAACTTCCTGCGCGATGACAAGGCGTGAGGGCAGCCCGATGACGCCCGGGGCGCAGGCGAAGCGCAAGGGCCGGGTGAAGAAGCCGGCCGGCGAGGCGCAGAAGGGTATCGCGCGCCTGCTGGGCGCCGTCGCCGCGCTGCTGCTGGTCGCCACCATCGCGGTCATGGTGTTATCCCAGTTCTTCGACACCCCGATGCTCCAGGCGCCCAGGCGCGCCGTGGCGCGCGTCATCACGCCCATCCAGCGGGCGTTCGCGGCCGGCACCGACTTCATCGTGGACTACCTGCGCACCCTCAAGCTGCGCAGCAACCTGGAGGCGGAGTACAACCTGCTCAGGGCGCGCGTGGACGAGCTGACCGACCAGGCGATGCTGGTCAGCTCGCTGCAGCAGCAGCTGCAGGCCTACGCCGACCTGGACGACGAGCTGACCCGCAACACCGGCCTGCGCGGCATCAAGGCCAACGTCATCGGCCGGGACACGAGCAACTTCACCTACATCCTGACGCTGGACGTCGGCACCGACCAGGGGGTCCAGAACAACATGGCGGTCGTCGTGCCCGGCGCGCTGGTCGGCATCACCTACGACGCGGGCGTCAACAGCGTCAAGGTCAAGGGCATCATCGACAGCGACTGCTCCGTCGCCGCGCTCATCGAGTCCAGCCGCGACGCGGGCACCGTGTCGGGCACGCTGGCCATCGACGGCCAGGCGTTCTGCCGGATGTACTACCTTTCCTACAGCACGCTGCCCCGGCCCGGCGACCTGGTGGTCACCAGCGGCATGGGCCTGCAGCTGCCCAAGGGCATCCCGATCGGCCGGGTGCGCGAGAGCACGCGCGGCCTGGAGGACTCCAAGCAGTTCATCGTGCTCGAGCCGCTGGCGGACTTCAACCACATCGAGTACGTCATCGTCTACCGCTACCGCCCGACGTACGCAGCCGAGCAGCAGGGAGCGGCCGTGCGGCCCCAGGCGACGTTCGTGCCGCTTCCCTCCATCCGGCCCGTGCCCACGCTCATCGGCCAGCCGGCGCCCGTGGAGACGCCCGGCCCCAGCGCGAGCGTGACCCCCTCTCCCAGCCCCTCTCCCGCCCCGACCCCGACGCCGCCTCCCGGGCGGACGTTCTCCCCGGAGGACGCCATCCTGTACAACGCGCCCGCGTTGATTGACACCACGCCGACCGTCATGCCCAGCCCGGCGCCCATCACGCCCAGCCCGTCGCCCACATTCTCGCCGGAGGAGCTCACCTTCGAGGAGGACGGCGGATGACCGCCGTCCTGCGGCGCGGGCGCGGCGCGCTTGGCGCCGCGGCGGGCCGCTTCCTGCGGGCCGCTACCCTCATCCTGCTGTTTTACCTGCTGCAGGCGGTCGTCATGCCGCACCTCAAGGTGTTCGGCGTGATGCCCAACCTGCTGATGGTCCTCATCGCCATCCTGACCGTCAGCTACGGGAAGCTGTTCGCGTTCATCTCCTCCGCCACGATCGGCATCATGCTCGAGTCCATGGCGCGCACCATCCCGCTGTTCTACGTGCTCATCTATCCGGTGCTCGGGCTGGTGTGCGCCCAGCTGTTCGCCGACATGACCGACATCCAGCGCGAATACCGCCGCATCCGGGACGCGCAGCGCCAAAACGAAACCGTCAAACAGCTGGCCGCGCCCTTCATGAAAGGCAGGCTGCGCCTGCGCCTGCGGCGGGACACGTCGCGCGACGTCAACGCCCACCTGCGCATCCTGCTCAACGCGCTGCTGCTGTGCGTGCTGTACGACGGCATCATGCTTGTCTACATCGCGCTGCGCGGCATCCCGGTCACGGGGACGCACCTGCTGCGCACGTTCTGGTCGCTGGCCTACACGGCGGTGTGCTGCCTCATGATGTTCCCCGCCCGCGCGTTCCTGGGCCTGTACCGGCGCAAGCGCCCCGGCGCCCTGCGCGAGCGCATCTCCACCGACGAGGCGCTGCTGCGCCGCATGGTGCTGGTCCCCGACGACGCCCCCGCGCCAACGCAAAAGAAAAAGTTCCTGGGGCTGTTCGGGGGCAGGGCGTCCGCGCCCCGCGCCGAAGCGCCGCAGCAGGCGGAAAGCAATGCGCCTCCGCCCGCGGAGGATGAGGACGACCTGGACATCGACCCCCTGAACCTCGATAAGGAAGACCCGGATGAGAATTGACAAGGTCACGGCCCGCAGGTACGTCATCTTCGCCGTCATCGCGGTGGTGCTGTTCAGCGTCCTCACGGGGCGGCTGTACTACCTGCAGGTGGTGAACGCCGGCCAGTTCCAGGAGGCGGCGACCAACGACCGCTTCAAGACCATCCGCCTCACCGGCAAGCGCGGCATGATCACCGACTCGGAGAGCGTGGTGCTCGCCATGAGCGAGGACATCTACAACGTCACGTTCCTGATGACCAACTCGCAGCTCACCGCCTCCAACTACAAGAAGTTCACCCCGTCCATCCTGGAGACCAAGCGCATCGTCGAGTCCTTCGGCGGCACGCTCAAGAGCGACTTCGTCATCAAGCGCGACCCAGTGACCACCGAGTGGACGTTCGACTTCGGCAAGGGCATATCGGACAAGGCCCGGGCCATCCGCGAAACCCAGTGGCGCGGCAACCATTACCTCTCGATGACCAATTACCCGACGGCGCAGAGCTGCTACGAGAGCCTGTTCAAGCTGTACCAGCTGGACCCCGGGACCGACGAGGCAACGGCGCTGACGGTCATGGCGGTCTATTCGCAGATGCGCATGAGCATCTTCAACTCCCTGCCCATCGTCATCGCGCAGGACGTGCCGTTCGAGGCCGTGACGGAGATCACGGGGCGCAGCATGGCCCTGCCGGGCATGGACGTCGCTGTGGGGGAGAAGCGCGTCTACCCGCGCAGCACGCTGGCCAGCCAGGTCATCGGCTACGTGGGCCCCATCAGCGAGGCGGACAACTACAACACGGAGCTCAAGCCCATGGGCTACGCCCTCAATGACGTCATTGGCAAGGACGGCATCGAGAAGTCCATGGAGAACTGGCTCACCCCCAACATCGCCAGCCGCACCGGCAGCCGGGTCATGGAAAAGGACCACCAGGGCCGGCTGACCAGGCAGATGAGCTACACCGCGCCGGAGGACGGCAACAACGTCAAGCTGACCATCATCGCGGCCTACCAGCAGGAGGCGGAGCGCGCCATCGCCGCCAACGTCGAATACACCCGCGGCGTGCAGGAGCGGGAGATGTTCCGCGACCGCTGGCGCGAGACGAACAAAGCCAAGCTCGAGCGGCGCGATTTCGTCGAGTACCCGCTGCAGCTGGCCGACACCGGCACGATGATGGTGGTGGACGTAAACACGGGGCGCGTGCTCGCGATGGCCCAGCACCCCACCTACGACCTCAACGCGATGGTGGCGGGGGGCAAGGAAGTCTCCCAGATCCTGCTGGACGAGCGGCGGCCCCTGTGGAACTTCGCCATCCAGTCCAGGGCGGAGCCGGGCTCCATCTTCAAGATGGTCACCGGCCTTGCCGCGCTGACCAACGGTCGGCTCACCGTGGACGAGCGGATCACCGACGAAGGCCCGTTCATGAAGTACACCACCAACGAGGCCGACGCGCCCGTGTGCTGGATCGCCAAGGGCTACCGGAAGGACCACGCGAACCTCAACATCGTCTCCGGCCTGGCGAAGTCCTGCAACTACTACTTCTACACGCTGGGCTGGAAGCTGTACGGGGAGACGGGCAGCAACCTGCTCTACCAGTATGCCGCGAAGATGGGCCTGACCACCCGCACGGGCATCGAGCTGCCCGGCGAGGCGCGCAGCATCGTGGGCAACCAGACGTCGCTGTACGACCCGACGGTGTCCGTCAGCCAGCAGGAGACGTCACGCCCCCTGCTCACGGCCGCGAAGATCAAGAAGCACCTGCAGAACGTCGGCGCCAGCTACGGCATCAGCTACGGCGAAGTGCGCCTGGACGCCTGCATCAAGCAGCTCATGGACATGGCGCTGGTGACGCCCCAGAACCAGTGGCCTGACGCGATGCGCCCCATCCTGATGGCAGAGCTCAACATGACGCGCGACATGGTGTGGCTGCAGGCCGTCATCGGCGAGATCTGGTACGCCCTCAACGACATCAAGTGGGGCGGCAGCCTGGAAGTGCAGATGGCCATCGGCCAGTCCATCACGCTGCTGACCCCCGCCGCGGTCAGCCGCTACATCACGGCCATCGCCAACGGCGGGATCGTGTACAACCTTTCCATCATCGACTCCATCATCTCGCCCGAAGGGGAGATCCTCAACCAATACACGCCCAGCATCTTCGGCACGCTGCAGGGGGCCGAACC
>DATHTQ010000361.1:0-4263 GCA_035463055.1 Candidatus Limnocylindria bacterium | reverse complement strand
TCCGGGTTGGCCTGCAGCTCCTGGCGGAGGAACTTGACCGCGACCCGGTGCCCGGTGCGCAGGTCCAGCGCGCGGTAGACCGACGCCATCCCGCCCTCGCCGATGAGCTCCTCGAGCCTGTAGCGCTCCATGAGGGTGGCGGCCGTCATGGGGCCGCCTCCAGGATGACGAGGCTCACGTTGTCCCGCGCCCCGGCGTCCAGCGCGGCCTTCAGCAGCGTGTCCGCCGCTTCCTCGGGGGGCAGCGCGAGCGCGCGGGCGAGGTCGTCTTCGTCGGCGTACTCGGTCAGGCCGTCGGAGCATATGAGGTACCTGTCCCCCGGCCGCTTGTCCAGCCGCACGGTCTCGCACGGCAGGGAGCGCGAGGTGCCCACCGAGCGCGTGATGATGTTGCGGAACGGGTACTCCCTCGCCTGCGCGGGCGTCAGCGCGCCGGAGCGCACCAGTTCGCCAACCAGCGAATGGTCCGTCGTGAGCTGCGTGAGCACGCCCCCGCGCAGCCTGTAGGCGCGGCTGTCCCCGACGTGGCACAGAAGCACGAACGCATCGCCCTCCCACAGGCAGGTCATCGTCGTGCCCATGCCGTACAGGGCGTCGTCGGTCAGCTGGCGCTCGTAGATGCTGAGGTTGGCTTCCCGGAACGCGTTCTCCAGCATGACCTCGCTGGGGGGAATGCCGGTGTCCAGCTCCTTCAGGGCCGCGACGGCCATCGCGCTGGCGACGTTGCCCCCGCGCTGGCCGCCCATGCCGTCCGCGACCGCGAACAGCGGGAACTCGCCGGGGAGGACCAACACCGCGTCCTGGTTGGTGCGGCGCACCTTGCCGCGGTGGGTGCGGAACGCGGAGGTCATTCGCCGCCCTCCACCTGCGCGCCGGGGAGCGGCGTCTTGAGGCGGCGTGCGCGCAGCTGCCCGCATGCCCCGGCCACGTCGTCGCCAAGCCTTCGGCGCACGGTGACGGAGATGCCCAGCGCCTCCAGCTCCGCCTGGAACGCGCGGACTTCCCGCGCGGTTGCGCCGCGCAGGTCCCGCTCCGGCACGTCGTTGAGGGGGATGAGGTTCACGTGGCACTGCATCCCGCGCAGGCGCGAAGCCAGCTCCTGCGCATGGCGCGGCTCGGCGTTGAGGCCGCGGATGAGCGCGTACTCGAAGATGACGCGCCTGCCAGTCATCTGGATGTAGTGGCGGCATGCCTCCAGCAGCGCGGGCAGGGGGTTGGCGCGGGCGACGGGCATGATCTCGTTTCGTATCGAATCGCTGGGCGCGTGGAGCGACACCGACAGCGTGACCGGCAGCCCCTCCCCCGCCAGGCGCTTCATCCTGTCCACCAGGCCGCACGTGGACAGCGAGATGTGTCGGATGCCGATGCCCAGGAAGTCCGGGGAGGAGGCCATGCGCAGGAAGGCGACGACCTCGTCGTAGTTGTCCAGCGGCTCGCCGCTGCCCATGAGGACGATGTTGTGCAGCCGCTCCGGGGCCGAGATGCTGCCGGCGAGGTAGGCCATGCCCATCATCTCGCCGCGGGTGAGGTCCCGAAGCTTGCCTTCCAGCGTGCTGGCGCAGAACGCGCAGCCCATCAGGCATCCCACCTGGGTGGACAGGCACAGCGTGATGCCGTGCGCGTAGCGCATCAGCACGCCCTCGACCACGTGGCTGTCCATGAGGCCGAAGAGCAGCTTCTCGGTACCGTCCTGGCTTTTGTGGCGCTCCAGCACCCGCGCGGGCTGCGCGACGCTGACCTCCCTCAGCCGCTCCAGGAGCGCGGCGGGGAGGTTGCGCATGCCGTCGAAATCCACACCGCGCACCAGCCAGTCGCGCACCTGCGCGGCCCTGTACGAGGGCGCGCCGAGGCCCTGCAGGAAGGCGGAAAGCGCCCCCATGTCCATGCCGGCCAGCTGCGCGCGCGCCTCGCTCATGCCCGCTTCATCCGGGCGACGTAGAAGCCCTCCACCCCGTCGCGGTGGGGGAGCAATTGCAGGCCCAGCGGCCCGGCCTGCGCGCGAAGCGCCTCGGGGATGGCGGCGGGGAGTTCAATGATGGAATACTCCGGGTGGCGCTCCAGGAACCGCTCGATCTGCCGGTCGTTCTCGTCCCGCAGGACGCTGCAGGTCGAGTAGACCAGCGTGCCGCCGGGCTTGACGTAGCGGCTGACCGCCTCCAGCAGGTCCTCCTGCAGCTTCACCAGGGCGGCGACGCCCTCCGACGTCACGCGGTGCTTGATGTCGGGCTTGTTGTCCATGACCCCGGTGCCGGAGCACGGCGCGTCCAGCAGCACCGCGTCCATGACGGCGTCGAACTGCTCGCGGTACACCGTCGCGTCCCGCATCGCGGGGCGCACGTTGTACAGCCTAAGGCGCTCGGCCTGCGCCTGGATGAGGGCGACGCGGTGCTCGTGCAGGTCCCACGCGTGCACGCGGCCGGTGTTCTGCATCCGCTCGGCCATCATGCACGTCTTGCCCCCCGGCGCGGCGCAGGCGTCCAGCACCTGCATCCCGGGCTTCACGTCCATCGCGAGCACGCAGACCATGCTGCCTTCGCTGTGGATGGAGAACTGCCCCGCGAGGTAGTCTGCGTCGCGGCCGATGTCCGGCGCGTTTTTCACCAGGACCGCGCCGGGCACGATGCCGGGCTTCGCGTCCCACACCTTCTTCTCCAGCATCTGGCTGAAGGCGGCTTCGGTGGTCAGCACCTCGTTGCGGCGGATCGTGATGGCCCTGTCCGGGTTGCGGTAGGCCAGGATGGCCTCGCCCGTCTCCGGGCCGTGGTCGCTGATGATGGTCTCGCCCAGCCAGGCGGGGACAGAGTAGGTAACGCTGAGGTAGTCCGGGTCGCCCGGCTTCGGCCAGGCGATCTCGTCCCGGCCGCGCGCGAGGGAACGCAGCACGCCGTTGGTCATCCCTGTCAGGTTTTCCAGGTCCATGCCGCGCACGATGTCCACCGCCTCGCTGACGGCGGCGAAGTCCGGCACGCGGTCCATCATCAGCATCTGGGCGGCGGAGAGGCGCAGGACGTTGCGCACGCGCGGGTCCAGCGCATCCACGTCGTGCAGGAAAGGCGCGAGCGCGAAGTCGATCTTTGTAAGGTTCTCCAGCGTCGTGTACACCAGCCGTGCCGCCAGCCTGCGGTCCGCCGGGGACAGCGAGGTGGTCTGGAACATCTCGTCCAGGCTCAGCTGCGCGTAGGCGTCGTCCACGAGTACGCGGTTGACGACCTGCAGTGCCGCTTGCCGCGCGCCGGCGGCGGTGTGTGCGGGAGCAGCATCCCTGCGGGGGGCGTATCCCGCCCCGGGGCGCGCCGGGGCAAAAGGCCTGGGCCCGGACCCGCCGCGTCCGGGCGGGGAAAATTCACGGCGTGGGGAAGACTCACGCCTGGGAGCAAAGTCCCGCCTCGGGCCGAATCCACCTGTGCGCGGCGCGGAACCGCCTGCCTGCGATGAGGGACCGAACGTGCGGCGGAAGCCGTCCCCGGAGCCGGGTTCCGTCGGCTGGCCCTGGCTTGGCGCGAGGGTACCGGACGTCGGAGCGCCAGGTATTGGCGCGGGCCTTCCGTATGGCCCCCTTACCGGCGAAGCCGAGGCGTCAGGCCTTGGGTAAGGGCCTGAGGTACGCCCAAACCCTCCCTGACGCGGGGCACCGAAACCACGCGAAGAGGAGCCCGGGCCGAAATCCCGGCGCGGCGGGCGGGCGTCAGGATTTCCCTGGCCGTATGGGGGGCGCGGCGGGCGCGCTACGAAGCCGCGCTCGCCCGCGGGCCCGCGCCCGGCGGCGCCGGCCTGCGGCGCGTCCTGCCCAGCGGGAGCCGGGCGGCCGTACGGCCCGCGCGGAGCGCTGTCGAAGCGGTCATCGCTGCGGGGAGTGAACTCACGCCTGGGCGGACGATTGTCGAACCCCCTTTCCCCTTCGCGGCGAGGAGTAAATTCGCGACGGGGCGGGCGGTTGTCGAAACTTCCTTGGCCTTCGCGGCGGGGGGTGAACTCGCGTCTGGGAGGACGGTTGTCAAACCCGCCTTCGCCTTCCCGGCGTGGCGTAAACTCACGCCTGGGAGGACGGTTGTCGAACCCGCCCGCGCCTTCGCCGCGGGGGGTGAACTCGCGCCTCGGGGGACGGCTGTCGAATCCGCCTTCGCTTTCCCGGCGTGGCGTAAACTCACGCCGCGGGGGACGGCTGTCGAACCCGCTTTCCCCTTCCCGGCGAGGGGTGAATTCCCGCCTGGGCGGGCGGTTGTTGAAATCCCGTCCTCCCTCACGGTTCGGCGTGAAGTCACGG
>DATHTQ010000360.1:0-4295 GCA_035463055.1 Candidatus Limnocylindria bacterium | reverse complement strand
GGTGATCCTCTCCTCCGCTTCCCTGCGCGTCAGCGTGGACAGCGTGCCGGTGATGACCACGCTCTGGCCCGCCAGCTTTCCCTTCGCGGCGGCCTTCTTTATCGCCGCTGGGGCGACGCCTGCTTCCAGCAGCCCATCCACCATGGCGCGGCTCTGCGGGTCGCGGAAGAACGCGGTGATGGAGGAAGCGGTCTCGCCGCCCACGCCGGGCACCAGGGCCAGCTCCTCCTCCGATGCCGCGCGCACCGCTTCCAGCGAACCGAACGCCCGCGCCAGGTCCCCCGCGGTGGCGCGGCCGACGCCGGGGATTCCCAGCGCGTACAGGTATGCGTCCAGCGGGCGCACGCGGCTCGCCGCGATGGCGGCGGTGAGGTTCTCGGCCTTCTTCTTCGCGAACCCCGGCAGCCCCGCCAGGATTTCCGGCTTCAGGGGATATAGGTGGTGCGGCTCGCGCACGCCCAGGCGCTCGTAGAGCACCATCAGCGTCTTGTCGGACAGGCCCTCGATGTCCATCGCGTCCCTGGAGCAGAAGTGCGCCAGCCGCGCGATGACCTGTGGCTCGCAGTCCCGGTTGAGGCAGAACAGGTTGGCCCCTATCTCCGAAAGCTCCGCCCCGCAGGCCGGGCACCTGTCCGGCTTGGGGATGGCCTCGCCGGGACCGCCTCCATCCACCTTGCCCAGGATCTCGGGAATCACGTCGTTGGAGCGGCGAAGCCGCACCGCCGCGCCAACCTCCACACCCTTGCGCAGGATGTCGCCGTAGTTGTTGAGGGTGGCGCGCTGCACGGTGACGCCCGCGATGTCCACGGGGCTCAGGTGCGCGGTCGGGGTCAGCTTGCCGCTGCGGCCGGGTTCCCAGGTCACGCGCAGCAGGGTGGCGACGGCCTCCTCCGCCGTGAACTTGAACGCGATGGCGCCGCGGGGAAATTTGTCGGTATATCCCAGCGCCTCGCGGGTCCTGAGGTCGCCCACCTTGACGACGGCGCCGTCGATGAGGAAGTCAATATTGTCCCGTTCCTCCTCGACCTTGCGGATGGCTTCCAGCACGCCCTCCTCGTCCTCCCCCGCGTAGAGCAGCGGGGAGGCGGGGAACCCGTTTTCCCGGATGAACTGAAACAGACCTGCCTGGTCGGCGTAGGGAGCGTCCTCAATGGTGCCGACCGCGTAGAACCGCGCGTCCAGGCGGCGCTTGGCGGTTTCCTTGGGGTCGAGGTTGCGAAGCGCGCCTGCGGCGGCGTTGCGCGCGTTCTTGAGCGCTTCCGGGGCCTCGCGGTTGTAGCGCGCGAGGACCGAGAGGCGCATGAAGCACTCCCCGTGGATTTCCAGAAGGCCCTGGTATGGGATCGAAATGGGGATGCCCCGGACGGTCATCGCCTGGGGCAGCACTTCCTCACCCACGACGCCGTTGCCGCGCGTCGCGGCCTGCCGGAGTGTGCCCCCCTCGTAAGTGAGATTGAGGGTGAGGCCATCATATTTATATTCGACCGTGTAGGACAGCGGCGGCAGCCCGAACAATTTCTTGTACGCCGCGCGGGTGCGCGCGAACCACGCCCGAAGGCCCTCTTCGCTGCGCACCTTGTCCAGGCTCCACAGCCGGTTGAGGTGCCTATGCGGGACGAACGCCGCAAGCGGGTCACCCCCGACGCGGCTGCTGGGCGAGTCCGCCAGCCGTACGCCGCTTTCCGCCTCCAGCGCCAGCAGCTCGTCGTACAGGGCGTCCCACTGCGCGTCGGGCATCATGGGGTCGTCCAGCACGTAATAGCGCTGGTTCGCTTCGTTGAGGATCCTGACCAGCTCCTGCATGCGCGCGGGGGCGTCCATTACCTACTCCACCTTGACGATGGGGGCGATGGCAACCGAGAATTCCTTTTCCCCGTAGGCCGTGAAATGGATGACCACGCGGGCGTCCGCCCCGGCGCCCCTTGCATCCACGACCTCGCCGGACCCGAACTTGCGGTGCAGCACCCGGTCCCCCTTGGCGAAAATCGTGGGCGGCGCCTGGATGTCCGCCGAGACCGAGGGCGCGAAGCCCCGCTGTACGCCCGGGATGGTGAACGCGTCCTGCCCCATGCCCGGCGTGCCGAAGCCCGTCTTGGGCGCGCGCTGCGACGGGCGGGCGCGCTCCTTGGGCGGCTTGTACTCGCCGAAGTGCTCGCGCATCTCGTTGCCGTACTCGTCGGAGATGAGTTCCTTGGGGATTTCAGATAGGAACGGGCTGGGCTGGTTGAACGTGGCCTGGTTGAAGATGGACCTGTGGCGGGTGCGCGTGAGGTAGAGGTATTCCTTGGCGCGGGTGATGCCCACGTAGAACAGCCTGCGCTCCTCCTCCAGGCGGTTCTCCTCCAGCGTGGCTCGCGAGCTGGGCAGAAGCCCGTCCTCGAGCCCCGCGATGAACACCGCCCTGTACTCCAGCCCCTTGGCGGAGTGGAGCGTCATCAGCGTCACGTGCTGGGGGGATTCCTCCTGCATGTCCAGGTCGGTGACCAGGGCGACGTTCTCCAGGTACCCCTCCAGCGAGGCGTCCTCGGCGTGCCGCTCGAACTCGCCCACCGCGCCCAGGAACTCCAGCAGATTGTCCCTCTTTTGAAGCTCTTCCTCGTCTGCGCTGCCTTCGTACTGCTTGATAAGCCCCGACTCGTCCAGCACGAGCTTCACGAAGTCGGACAGCCCCATCAGGTCCTTGTTCCGGGCGAGCATGTCCATGAGCTCGACGAAGCTCTCCACGCACTTGCGGGGGCGGGAGGCAAGACGGTCCGGAAGGCTGCGCAGCGAACTGAACAGCGGCTCGCCGCTCTCCTGCGCGTGCTCCTCCAGCACGTCCACCGTCGCGTCGCCGATGGCGCGCTTGGGCACGTTGATGACCCGCTTGAGCGCGACGTCGTCGGCTGGGTTGACCAGGAGGCGCAGGTACGCCAGCGCGTCCTTGATCTCCCGGCGGTCATAGAAGCGCGTGCCCCCGTACACCCGGTAGGGGATGCCCGCGCGCATGAACATTTCCTCCAGTACGCGGCTCTGCGCGTGCATGCGGTAGAGCACCGCGATGTCCGCCAGCGGTATCCTGCGGTTGCGCAGGCGCCGCACGTGCTCGCAGATCCAGGCGGCCTCCTCGCGCTCGTCGCCGGCGGCGGCGAAGCGGATGGTGTCGCCCTTCTTGCCGTCGGTCCACAGCTCCTTGCCCATGCGCTGCTCGTTGTTCTTGATAAGCGCGTTTGCGGCGTCCAGGATGGTCTGCGTCGAGCGGTAGTTCTGCTCCAGCTTGATGACCCGCGCCTCCGGGAAGTCGCGCTGGAAGTCGAGGATGTTGCGGATGTCCGCCCCGCGCCAGCCGTAGATGGACTGGTCGTCGTCGCCCACGACGCAGAGGTTGCGGCTCTCCTGCGTGAGCAGCTTGACAAGCGAGTACTGGGCGAGGTTGGTGTCCTGGTATTCGTCCACGTGCACGTACTGGAAACGGTCGCGGTAGTGCTCCAGGACGGGCGGATGGTCCGCCAGCAGCGTCAGCGCCTTCATGAGCAGGTCGTCGAAGTCCAGCGCGTTGGCCTTGCGCAGCTGGGTGTCGTACGCCTCGAAGATCTCGTACATGGTCTGGGACTTGCGGTCCCTGCGCGTCTGGGAGAACCATTCCCCCGCGTCCATCAGCTTGGTCTTGGCGTCGCCGATGGCGCGCTGCATCTCGCGGATGGAGAGCTGCTTCTCGTCCACGCTGTAGCGCTTGAACAGGTCCTTGAGCACGCGGGCCTGGTCTTCGTCGTCGTAGATGACGAACGAGCGGCTGTAGCCCAGCTTGTCGATGTCCCGGCGCAGGATGCGCACGCAGACCGAGTGGAACGTACCGATCCACGCGTCCCCGGCGGACCCGCCGGTGAGCTCCTCCACGCGCCGCGCCATTTCCTTGGCGGCCTTGTTGGTGAAGGTGCGCGCGAGGATGTTGTAGGCGCTGACGCCGCCCTGGATGAGCGCGGCGATGCGGCCGGTCATCGCCCGGGTCTTGCCGCTGCCGGCCCCGGCGATGATCAGCAGCGGCCCCTCGCGGTGAAGGACCGCCTCCCGCTGCATGGCATTCAGTTCGAGTGTGCCCATTCTACCCCCAGACGGCCACGATATGCGCGATGAGAATGCGCGGCGCGAATTGCATAGGCGGTACGCGCCCATTGTGACACCACCCGATTGTAGCACAAAATCGCCGCGTTTCCAAGAACGCGGCGTTTTGGGGTCCCCCGCAGTCATTCCTTGGCGTTGCCGTCCTTGATGTCCACGGGCAAATCCGTCTGGGCGAACGGGTCCTCGTGCCCGTA
>DATHTQ010000359.1:0-10014 GCA_035463055.1 Candidatus Limnocylindria bacterium | reverse complement strand
TGATGAGAAGGCTTCCGGCTGACCCAGGGGCCGCCGCCGGGCGGGCCGCCGCATGAGGTACCGCATCGGCGAGTTCTGCCGCCTGCTCGGCATCTCCGCCGACACGCTGCGCTACGATGAGAAGCGCAGCCTGCTGCGCATGCCCAAGGACCCGGGCAACGGCTACCGCTCCTTCAGCGAGCAGGACGCGCCGGACGTGTGGAACCTGTTCATGCTCAAGAGCCTGGACATGAACCTCCAGGAGATCGGCGCACTGCGCAAGGGCGGCTCCTTCGAGGCGCAAATCCAGTATCTGGATGACCGGGAAGCCTCCCTGGAGGCGGAGATCACGCGGCTCACCGCCAAGCGGGACCGCGTCCGGGAATTGTCCAGGCTGTACAACCTCCTGCACAGCGCCGGGCAGGCGCACCTGGAGGAGCGGATGCCCGCCCATTACGCGCTGTACGCCTTCGGCGACGGCTGCGCGCCATGCGGGCGGACCCTGGCGGAAATCGGCGCGTGGACCGCCTGCCTGCCATATACCTATATTGCCGTGGAAATTTCCAAGGAAAGCCTGACCGGCGAGGCCGACAGCCTGGGCGTCCGCGTGGGGCTGGGCATCCTGGCGGAGAACGTGCAGAAGGCCGGGCTGGCCCCGTGCCCGGAAGCCGTGTACACGCCCGCGGGCGCGAGGGCGTGCATCGCCGTGCGCTCCCCCGACGTCTTCGGCCTGGCCCGGGAGGCGCTGGACCCCCTGTACGCATTCCTGTCGGAGCGGGACCTTCGCGTCACGGGGCCCGTGGCCGGGCGCATCGTCTGCTCGTCCTGCCGGGAAAAGCACCCCGAGTACGTCATCGCCCTGAGCGTGCCCGTGGAGTGACCCGGCGGGGCAGCCAGCCTATCAGTGTTATAGAGGGCGGACCGCAGCAACGGTCCGCCTGTTGTTTGCAGATGAGAATTCCAGGGCGCATATGTGCCGAGCGCCGGCGGCGCGGTATCTCCCCCACTTTTCTGGGACGATTTTCGCCCAGGCATATTATGAAATGTCCCTGTTCCGCATTGACCTTGGTGCCGCTCCAAGGTTTATGGTTTCCCCATGAGCCCATATCGGTTTTGGGCATACGAACGGAGGAGAAGACCAGCATGCGGAAAATCCTGTCCATGGCGCTCGCCCTCGTCCTGTGCTGCGCGCTCGCGATTCCCGCGATGGCGGCGGCGTACACCCCGGGCACCTACACCGCGACGGCGCAGGGGAACAACGGCCCCGTGACGGTAAGCGTCACGTTCAGCGACACCGGGATCACCTCGGTGGAAGTGGTCTCCCAGGCGGAGACCGCGGGCATCAGCGACCGTCCCATCAAGGACATCCCCGAGGCCATCGTGGCCAACCAGTCCCTGGCCGTCGCCGCGATCTCCGGCGCGACCTACACGTCCAACGCCATCCTCGCGGCCGTTGAGGACGCGGTGAAGCAGGCGGGCGGCGACGCGGAGGCCCTCAAGGCCGCGACGATCGCCCAGGCCCCCGTGGAAGACTTCGAGGCGACGTACGACGTCGTGGTCCTGGGCGGCGGCGGCGCGGGCCTGTCCGCGGCGCTTGCGGCCAAGGAAGCCGGCGCGAGCGTGGTCATCGTGGAGAAGGCCGGCGCCCTGGGCGGCAACTCGCTGCTCGCGGGCGGCGCGTTCAACGCCTTCGACCCCACCCGCCAGGCGGCCGTTGACATGAGCGACTCGCTGCGCGCGGAGCTCCAGCGCTACCTCGACCTCAAGGAAGAGGACTTCGGGGAGTTCGCGGGCGTGCTGTCCACCGTCAAGGAGCAGATCAACGCCTACCTCGCCGGCGACACCAGCAAGCTGTTCGACAGCGCCGAGCTGCACATGCTGCACATCTACATGGGCGGCAAGCGCACCGGCCTGGACGGCACCGTGATCGTGCCGGAACTGGCCCTCGCGGACACCTTCGCCCACAACGCGCTCGAGGCGCTGGACTGGGCCGCCGGCTACGGCGTCGAGTGGAGGGACAACATCAGCACCGTGCTGGGCGCCATGTGGCCCCGCACCCACGGCGTGGGCAACGGCAAGATCACCATCACCCTGGAGAAGGCCGCGCGTGACGCCGGCGTGGACATCATGGTCGACACCCGCGCCACCGAGCTGGTCCTCAAGGACGGCAAGGTCGTGGGCGCCAAGGCCGTCACCACCGCGGGCGCGAACGTGACCCTGTACGCCAACAAGGGCGTCGTGCTGGCCACCGGCGGTTTCGCCGCCAACGCGCCCATGGTCGCACAGTACAACAACTACTGGGAAGGGCTCTCCGACAAGACGGCCTCCACCAACGCGGCCACCATCACCGGCGACGGCATCGTCATGGCGGAAGCGATCGGCGCCGGCCTCACCGGCATGGGCTACGCCCAGATGATGCCCTCCTCCCACCCCGTGGACGGCTCCCTCTTCAGCGGCATCTGGGGCAGCGCCGAGACCCAGGTCTTCGTGAACCTCGAAGGCAAGCGCTTCGTCAACGAGTACTCCGAGCGCGACGTGCTCTCCAAGGCCGCGCTGGCCCAGACCGACAAGCTGTTCTTCATCATCTGCGACAACAAGATCGCCGGCAGGGCCGACGTGGCTGGCATGGAAGCCAAGGGCAACGTCGTTTCCGCGAACACCCTGGAAGAGCTCGCCGCGAAGCTGGGCATCCCCGCCGACACGTTCGTCGCCGAGATCGCGCGCTACAACTCCTTCGTGGACAGCCAGAAGGACGATGACTTCGGCAAGGCCCTGTTCGGCGAGAAGATTGACGAGGCGCCCTTCGTCGCCACCCCCCGCTCCCCCTCGCTGCACCACACCATGGGCGGCGTGACCATCGACGCGCAGACCCACGTCCTGACCGCCAGCGGTGACGTCATCCCCGGCCTCTACGCCGCGGGCGAAGTCGTCGGCGGCCTCCACGCGGGCAACCGCCTGGGCGGCAACGCCATGACCGAGTTCCTGGTGTTCGGCCGCATCGCGGGCGAAAACGCCGCCGCGGGCAAGTAAACCGGTAAACCGACCCATCGCCGTCCCGCCGCGCGCGGGACGGCTTTTTTCGTTATAAACAACTTCGCACATATCAAAACAACACCCGGCAGCATGATGGAATTGATGGCCGGGATGAGTTAGTGTAGTATTTGCGCGAACCAACGCACGCCAATATTTCAAAGCTGAAAGTGAAGGACGGCCCTGATGAAAAGACTCCTATCGGCATTGCTGTCCCTGGCGCTCCTCTTCGCGGGGGCTGCCTTTTCCCAGGCCGAGGGGCCGCTGGACTGGGTCATCTTCGTCTATCTCACGGGCACGGACCTGGAGACGGAGGGCGGGGCGGCGACGTCCGACCTGCTGGAAATGGTGGAGGGCAGCGCAGGCCCGACCATGCGCTTCGTCGTGCAGACGGGCGGCACGCGGGAGTGGGCCGCGCCGGACCTCATCCCCAGCGACCGCATCGCGCGGTTCGAGGTGTTCGCGAACGACATCTTCCCCGCCGGCGAGTGGCCGCTTCAAAATATGGGCGAGGCCGGCACCCTGCGGGACTTCGTGGCCTGGGGCTTCGACAACTATCAGGCGGAGAAGTACGGCCTGGTGATATGGGACCACGGCAGCGGCAGCATCAACGGCGTGGCCTTCGACGAGCTGTTCGACAACGACAGCCTTTCCCTGCGGGAAATCGGGGACGCGCTGGCGGGCCATGAGGGGGCTTTCGAGTTCATCGGGTTCGACGCCTGCCTGATGGCGACGGTCGAGACGGCGCAGGCCGTGATGCCATTCGCCCGGTACATGGTGGCGTCCGAGGAGCTGGAGCCCGGCTCCGGCTGGGACTATGAGGTGATCGGGCGGTTCCTGGCGGAAAACCCGCAGGCGGGCGGGGCGGAGCTGGGCCGGGCGATCGCCGACGGGTTCCTCGCGTCCAACATCCGCGCGGACGACGAGGCCATCACCACCCTGTCGGTGACCGACCTGGGCAAACTGCCGGCGCTGGCCGCCGCGCTGGATCTGGCGGGCTGGCAGATGTACCGCGCGATGGCGTCGGGCGGGAGCCAGCTCAAGGCGATCGTCCGGGGCATCCACCGGGCCGAGAACTACGGCGGCAACACACCGGAGGAAGGCTACACCAACATGGTGGACGTCGGCTCCATGATGCTGGGCATCCGGGACGCGGTCCCCGAAGCCGGGCAGGTGCTCCTGGCGCTTCAGGAAGCCGTGGTGTACAAGGTGGCGGGCTCCGCGCGCCGGGGGTCCCACGGGCTGTCCGTCTACTACCCCCTGCAGGTCCAGGGATCGCAGGAGTACCAGGTGTTCCGGGACGCCTCGCCCAGCGAGGGCTACCGCCGGTTCGTGGCCGGCATGATGTACGGGGCGCAGCAGGGCGGTACCGCCGGCCTTTCCGCGCAGGAATCCGCCTTGGAAGCGCAGGACCAGGTGCTGGAGGAGGCCATCGCCAGCCTCCCCGCGCAGTCCGCGTACGGCTTCGTGACGGACCCGCAGAGCCAGCTGGAGGTCCTGGACGTCTACATGGACGGGGACGGCACCTACACCCTGGCGCTGGATCCCGGGAGCATGGATTCCCTGCTGAACGCCACTTTCACCCTGCTGATGGACGCCGGCGGCGGGGAAATGATCGAGCTGGGCGAGGACGACGAGGTCGTGGTGGACGAGGAGAACGCCCTCATCCAGGACAGCTTCGAGGGCTGGTGGACCGCGCTGCCCGACGGCCAGCTGCTCAGCGTCTACCTGCTGGAGCAGCACGACGCGTATAACCTCTACTCCGCGCCCGTCAGGCTCAACGGCCGCGAGACGAACCTGCGCATCCTGTACGACTGGGATGCGGAAGCGTTCCGGGTCATCGGCGGCTGGGACGGCCTGGGCGAGAGCGGGGCCTCCTCGAAAGAGATCGTGAAGGTCAGCCCGGGCGACGCCATCGTCCCGCTGTACGACACGTACGACGCGGCCACGGGCGACTACCTGGGCGTGCGGGAAGGCGGGGAATATATCGCCCAGGACGGCTTCACCGTCGACTACGTGCAGCTGCCCGCGGCGGACTACTACTACAGCTTCACGCTCACGGACCTGTACGGCCTGAATACGTACACGGACTTCACCGTGTTCACGGTGGACGAGGCCGGGGATATCTGGTTCGAGGAGTAGGTGTTAGCCAGAGACGTACGTCTGCGGGCCGCCCCTTCGGCGGGGCATGCCCGTATAATCAGGATTCCTGCGCCTCGATGGCGGCCAGCAGCGCGGCGGCCAGCCCGTAGCTGAAGTTCCTTCCCCGGGGCGTCAGGCGGTAGCCGAGTTCGGGGAAGGCGTGCAGGGGGATCGTCGGCGCGCTGATGTCCGGCAGGTACAGGCCGCCCGGGCCTTGCCGGACGGCGCCGGCGAGCGTATGGAAGACGGCCAGGCCGCGCTGGGCGTACCCCGGCTCCAGGTAACCGCGGCGCGCGCCGTGCAGCAGGCCCGCCGCGATGAGCGCGGTCGCGGACATTTCCCGATAGCTCTTTTGTGTCAGCAGCGTGCTGAAGCTGTGGTCCGGGTTTTCGCAGGCAAGCACAGCCTCCGCCGTCCTGCGGAAAATGCGCAGCATTTCCGGGTACTCCGGGTGGTCTTCGCCCACCAGGTCCAGGATGCGGGGCAGCGAGGCCATGACCCAGCCGTTCCCGCGCGCCCAGAAGACCTTGCCCTTCGGGTGGTGCCTCGCCGCCTTCACCCAATAGCTGTGGTACCACAGCCCGCTCTCCGGGTCCTGCATATGCCCGCTGTAGACGCGCGGCTGGCGCGCGGCGAAATCCAGCAGCTCCGGGTCGCCGTTTTCCCGGGCGTACAGCGCCGGAAACAGGCCGAACATCATCAGGCTGTCCACCCAGATGGACTTGGGGTAGAAGCGCCCCTCCAGGCTGTGCCCGAGGTGGTTGACCGCGTCGCCCAGCACGCGCGGCGCATGGCGGATATAGTCCAGCACCCTGTCCGTCAGGGCCTTGTATGCCGGATTCCCGGTCTTCTTCTGCATGGCGTAGGTGATGAGGGCCGGCGCCGCGCGGTCCGCATAGTCCACCGCGGGCGGATGCTTGACGTAGCGGTCGCAGTACGCCGCCAGCACGGCGGTGAACTCGTCCGTGCCGTTCTCGCGGTCCCATTCCGCCAGCGCGTAGCCGAACAGGGCGTCCCCCCACATCCACCTGGACGGGGGTTTCGTTCTGGCGGCATCCCGGCAGAGTTCGACCACCTTCTCCACGTCACGCCGCACGTCGTTGCGCTGCGTCATGGCCCCTCCCCCTGCCATTCATCCCGGCTCCAGGCGGCGCCGTCCAGGCGCAGGTGATGCCCTTCACAGGAAACCTCATAGACCTTGGGCTCCCGCGGCACGAACCCGTAGGGGCACTCCAGCCTTGCATAGTCCTGCGGCTGGATTTGCCCGTCGACGGTGAAATGCCGCTTGTACGCGATTTCATAGGTGTGGCCGCTGCATTCCAGGCGGAGCGATTTGTTCCCCAGGATGAGCTTCGCCGCGCGCGCCATCCCGCAAAAAGCTTCATAGTCCCCGTTCTCGCCCCCGGAGCCCAGGACCATCGCCCAGGCGGTCACCGCGCCGCGCTGGATAAGCTCGTTTTCCGTCCCGCGCTCCAGCGGATGCACCGCCAGCAGCGCGGCGTAGCTGTCCCCCTTGCGGCCCAGGGCCGCCCGCTCCTCGCAGGAGGATTCGTCAAACTCGCCGAAGGGGAACCAGGCATGGGTGAACAACAGCCGCGGCCTCTCCAGCAGGCCTTTTCTCACACGCAAATCATAGAGGCAGAGCGCCACATTCTTGTACTGCGCCGCGTGCGGGTTCACGCCGTTGCCCACCCAGTAGCCGGGGGAGAAATTGCGCGCGTTGTCCTGGAAGAACGCCGCCCCCGGGTGCGTGGTGAAGATGGATATGGGCCCGGGCAGGGTCGCCTGCCAGATGTGCTGCTGGTCGCCGAATTTCCCCGGATGGTGGCGCTGGGCCGCGGACAGCATATAACCGTTCGTCCGGTAGGTATAGGTGTCCGCCCGCTGGATGGCGATGCCCTGGGTGACCGGGTTGAGCAGGCGGACCACGGCGGGCATCAGCCCCATGTGCCTCAGCACGGGCAGGTCCATCCACCGGATGTTCCGGAGGAACCCGTTGGTCCTGAGGTTCCACGCCCGGAAGATGCGGAGCGTCAAGTCCACCGATTCGGGGTTGGTGAAGGCCTCCATGGACCAGAGGTACATGCCGCGCCCGGCGATGTCCCGCCTGTCGGGGAACTGCGCTTCCACTTCCTTAAGGTCCAGCCCCATGCTCGTCCTGGTTTCGCATGTCTCCCGACTCAGCGCGATGCGCCGGATGGCCTCCGGGACCTTGTACGTCCGGTTGAGCAGGAAATCGGCCGACAGCCGGGTGTAGTCCTCCCCCCTCGGCCTGGGCACGCCGAAGGCATGGGACAGGATATCCGCGACGTCCTGCCGCCCGGGGTCTTTTTTGGCAGCCTCGTAGCACCGCCCGCTGGCCGCCGCGAAATACCCCCGGTAACTGTGCAGCGCCATGTCCATCAGCAGCAGGTCCAGGAGCACCGTCGCCTGCCGGGCCAGCGCCCGGTCCCGGCAGCAGTCGATGAGCAGGGAGAGCGGGGCCGCGTCCTCCTCGTAGTAGGTGTTGGAGTGCCACTCCACGAAACCCAGGCGGAAGCGGGCCTCGAACCAGGCAGCAAGGCGGCGCCTGGCCTTCTCCATGTGGGCGGCGCCGCTAGAACCGTCGTTGGCAAAAGTCTCGTCCGGGTACATCTGGCCCGCCAGGTACTCGCAGGCCGCGAAGATGAGCTGGTGGTTCTCGCTCCAGTAGCACATGCTGTCCTCGCCCGGCTCATCCATCCAGTACTTGAAGGAGAGCACGGTGCGCTTCATGCGCGCGAGCGTCCCGGGCGAGAGGAGCGCCGAAAAATCATGCAGGCTGCGGAGGATGCATACCATCCGGAAATCCGCGCAGTCCAGCCGCCGGTCGATGAAGTCCAGCAGCTCTGTGATTTGCGCCTCGTCGATTTTTTCGCCGCGCGAAAGCTGCTCGATGCCCGGGAAGCACTTGTTGTTCATCTTGACGGACATGGGGATGTCCCGCCCGGTGTCCGGCTGGGCCGCTTCCCCCTTCTCCCGTCTGCCCGGACCCCTCATCCGAGGTCCTTGAGGATACGCGCCTCATCCTCCGCGTCTTTGGGCGCGGCTGTCCCGGCCTGCCGGTGCTCCAGCAGTTCCTTGACGCGCCTCGAAAGGGCGGGGCTGATGCCGAAGCGCCGGGCAGACAGCCATGCGGCGCCCATCAGCAGCACGAACGCCAGCAGGATGAGCAGGCGGATAGCCAGCAGCGTGGCGCCCGGCTGCGCAGGCTCCGGAACGAGGTCCGTCGGGCGGACAAAGCCCGCCATGCCCAGCAGCGCGCCTACCAGGAAGATGGCGACGGCGGAGCTCACCTTGCGCACGAAGGTCATCGCGCCGCTGAACGAGCCCGTGATCCGCTGCCCCAGGGAAAGCTCGCCGATGTCCACCACGTCCGGGAACATGATCCAGCTCATGCTCTGGGCGCCGGCGAAGCCCAGCGCCGTGAGTCCCGTAATCACATAGAGCAGCACCGGGGGGCCGCCGGCCGGGAACAGCGCGATCCCGGCGGCGCCCAGCATGGAGAGCGGCAGGCCAAGGCGGTAGAGCGTGGGTTTGGGCGTCCTGTCCACCAGCCTCAGCAGGACGGGGAAGATGAGCAGCTGCATCCCCAGGAAGGTCCCCAGGAACACCGTGGAGCTGATGCCCGGCACCACGTAGAGCCCGTAATATATGATGACGGCGGAGACGATGTCCAGCGTGATGCTCTGGGCGAGGTACAGGCCCAGCAGTTTCCTGAACGCCCGGACCTTCAGGGGGACCCACAGGGTGCGCCACGAGAAGGCGGACCTCTCCTTCCCGTACGGCACGCGCTCCTTCACGAATACGCCCGCCAGCACGGTGGGGATGGCGAAGGCCAGGCCAAACCCGAGCACGATGGACAGGTAGAAGCCGGTAACGGAGAGCCTGCCGCCCGTCAGGCTGCCAAACAGCATCGAGGGCAGCAGCGTGCAGACCGCCGTCGCGACCAGCGAGAACACCAGGCGCACCACGTTGACGCGGTTGCGCAGCGAAAAATCATTGGTGATCTCCGTGCTCATCGAGCTGTAGGGGACGCTGATGACGGTGGAGACCGTGCTGTATACGAGGTAGGAGAAGGTCATGTAGGCGACCCGCGCCGCGTGCGACCCGAAGCGCACCGGCAGCCACAGCAGCGCCATGGAGAAAACCAGCAGGATGCCGCCCAGCACGAGGTAGGGCTTGCGCCGCCCGAACCGGCTGCGGGTATTGTCGGAGATGACGCCCATCAGGGGATCGGAGACGGCGTCCCACCCCTTGGCGATCATGATGACCGCGCCCGCCCATGCCGGGTGGATGCCCAGGATGTTCGTCAGGAATACCAGGTACAGCACGGAGAGGATCGACTGCCCGCCGCCGCCGAAGACGTCCGCGCCGGCAAAGAGCAGCAGTTCGGGCGTCCTCAGTTCCTTCGTTTCCTTGCCGGCCTGCGTCATAAGTTGCCTCCCAGTCGAATATTGTTAGGAACAGCGCGGTACGGAGTGCGCAGTGCGGCGTTAAATGGGCAACGTCCAACGCGTTATATGTTGCTAATCCTGCAACGCGGAACCTGATACGTGAAATGGTATAGAGCCCTGTCCGCCTTCTGTGACATAAATCCAAATCGGAATAGCGCAGAATTCTCTTCAGTACTTGCACCAGCGCAGCATTATTCTATCAGAGGGCGGCGAAAATTACACCGTTATCCCGGCCAGACCACCGGAGGGTCATACGATGCGATATGGATATTGAGAAAAGCAATGAATACGTAACCGTGATGTATTTACGGAGGGTCAACCTTGAGAGCGGATAACTTCCCGCAGCACGTTAGGCAGTAGTTTCATATAAGTAATATGTTCTTGTGAA
>DATHTQ010000358.1:0-5865 GCA_035463055.1 Candidatus Limnocylindria bacterium | reverse complement strand
GAGAACGTCCAGCCCACCTACCAGATGCTCAAGGCGCTGCTGGGCTCCGTCAAGGACCTGCGCCTGGACGCCGACAGCCTCATGGTCGTCAGCCCCGACGAGGGCGCGGTGCAGCGGAGCATCTATTATTCCTCCGTCATGGCGCTGGAGCTCGGGATGTTCTACAAGCGCCGCGACTTCACGCAGGTCGTCTGCGGGCGCAACCCCATCGTCGCGCACGAGTACCTGGGCGCGCCTGTGGAGGGCAAGGACATCATCGTCGCGGACGACATCCTCTCCTCCGGCGAGTCGCTGCTCGACCTCGCCCGGGAGCTCAAGAAGCGCAGCGCGAAGCGGATCTTCTGTCTCGTGACGTTCGCGTTCTTCACCAACGGCATCAAGGAATTCGAGGAGGCCTACCAGCAGGGTATCATCAACAGGGTGGTGGCGACGAACCTGACCTACACCCCGCCGGAGCTGCTGGAAGCCAAGTGGTTCGTCCAGGCCGACATGAGCAAGTACATCTCCTACCTGATCGCGACCCTCAACCACGACCGCAGCCTGAGCGCGCTGCTGAACCCGTACAACCGCATCCAGGCGCTCATGGAGCGCTACCGCGCGCAGCAGGCTGAGAACGGCATCCGTCTGGTGTAACGATGGAGAACAACACGCTGCAGCCCCAGGGCGGGGAGGGCCGCCCGCCCGCCGCCCGCAGGCCGGGCATCCTGCACAAGTCGATGCAGGTGCTCCAGGGCGCCGCGGACTCGCTGTCCGGCAAGGACATACCGCGCCTGGTCGAGGAGTTCACGCGCGAGATGTCCGTCGTGGCGGAGGGGCTGTCCGAGGACCAGGCGAGGCTGGGCCAGGCCCTGGAGCTGCAGGCCCGGGGCCAGGACGAGACGGCGGAGCGGCTGCGGGCGCTGGAGCGGCAGGTGGCCGACCTCTCCCGCCAGGCGGCGGACCTGTCGCGCAGGGCCGACAAGCGGCAGAAGGGCGAGGCGGGCCTGGCCCGCATCCTGCGGCAGGCCACATGGCTGGCCGGCATCCTCGCGGCCGCGTGGATCATCACGACTGTGCTGAACATCATAGGGAGATAGGATGGAATACCAGGAACTCGTAAGGAAATACCAGGCGCGCACCAAGAGCGCGCTGACCGACGGCATCGCCATGGCCCTGAGCCACCTGGACGAGGTGTCCGTGGAGCTCGGGCTCATGGAGGACACGGGGCTCCTGGGCGAAACGCTGGGCGCGCTGAGCGTCGCGCTGCCTTTCGTCGTCATCGCCGTGACGGAGCAGGGCAAGGTGGTGCTGGGCCGGAAGACCCAGAAGGCCGCCATGCAGGACGCGTCCTTCCGCATGCTCAAGACCGGCGCCGGGCTGGCTGCGGGCGCCGCAGCCATGGGCGCCGGGCTGGGCGCCCTCCCGGCCATCCCCATCGCGGTGGGGGTGCGGATGCTGCTGGAGAACTACCGCAGCACCCAACTGACAGCCCACCGGGTCCGCCAGCGGACCGAGCGCCTGCGCGCTTTGAGTGAGGCGCGGCGAACCAGGGGCATGCCCAGCGTCACGGACGCCGGGGCGACCGCCCTCACCCGCGCATAAGCGAAACTATCATGACCGGCCCGGCCCTGCGCCGGGCCTTTTCACGCGGGAAAGGCGGACGCCACGATGCGCAGCGCCTGCTGGGCGCAGGGGACGTTGGAGGCGAACACCGCGCCGTGCGGGCCCAGGTCGTCCAGGTCGCCGTCCAGCAGCCGGAAGATGCCTCCGGCCTCGCGCACCATCAGCGCTCCCGCGGCGTAGTCCCACAGGGACAGCGAATACTCGAAGAAGAGGTCCGCCCGCCCGCATGCGATGTAGGCGAGGTCCAGCGCGCCGGAGCCGAAGCGGCGAACGTCGGACGTCTGGAGCATGAGTTCCTGCACCGCCTCGAGCGTGGCGCGCACCAGCGCTGGATTGTAGGGAGACGTCCCGTAGAATGAGAGCGCCCTGGCGAAAGGCGTGTCCGAGCAGCGGACTGGGTGGCCGTTGAGGAACGCCCCTCCGCCCTCCCTTGCCGTGAACATCTCGTCGCGGAAGGGGTTGAAGATGATGCCAAGCCGCAGCTTCCGGCCCTCCGCCAAGGCGACGGATATCGCCGAGTGCCCCAGGCCGCGCATATAGTTGTGCGTCCCGTCGATCGGGTCCACGATCCAGACCGGCGTATCGCCGATGGAGGCGTTCTCCTTTTCCTCGCCGTATACCACGCTGCCCGGCAGCAGGCGGGTCAGGCCTTCCTCCAGCGCGGCCTGCACCTTGAGGTCGGCCTCCGTGACGAAATTCGCGTGGCCTTCCTTCCGGGTGACGGCGCCGGGCGCGCCCTCCCGCATGAGCTGCGCGGCGGCGCGTACGACGGCTTCGGCTTGCTTGAGCATCGGCGTTCCCCTTCGTTGACATTTTCCCATGATTATAGCATGATATCCGCGCCCCGCGCAGGCGGGGCGATATCGTTTGGAGGTCGTATGCCGCCCCGCGCCGTACCCGATCCCATCGCCCATTCCCTGACGACCCGGTTCCGCGAGACCATCTTCAGCCCGTTCGTAGGGGCCGTCCAGAAGTACGGGCTCATCCGCCCCGGCGACAGGATCGCGGTGTGCCTTTCCGGCGGCAAGGACTCGATGCTCCTGGCCAAGTGCATGCAGATGCTGCAGGCCTGGGCGAGGATCCCGTTCGAGGTCATCTACCTGAGCATGGACCCGGGCTACGCGCCCCAGGACGCAGCGATGCTCCTGAAGAACGCAGCGCTGCTGGGCATCGAGCCGGAGGTGTTCCGCACGGACATCTTCGCGGCGGTGGAGCAGGTGCGCCTGTCGCCCTGCCACGTGTGCGCCGCGATGCGCAGGGGCCACCTCTACAAGGAAGCCCAGGTCCGCGGGTGCAACAAGATCGCGCTGGGGCACCACCGCGACGACGCCGCGGAGACCGTGCTGCTCAGCATCCTCTACGGCGGCCAGTTCCAGGCGATGCTGCCGCAGGCGAAGAGCGAGAACTACGAGGGCATGCGGCTCATCCGGCCGCTGTACTTCGTCCGGGAAAAGGCCGTGCGGGCGTGGGCCGGCGCGTCGGGGCTGTCGCCCATCACGTGCGCCTGCCGGGTGACCCGCAAGCCCGAGGGCGGGAAGCGCGCGCGGGTCAAGCGGCTCATCGCGGAGCTTGAGAAGGAGCAGCCCAACACCGTGGACAACATCGTCGCGGCGTCCTCGCGCGTGGACCTGCGCGGCGTGCTGAGCTACGTGCCGCCCGACGGGCCGGAAAAATCCATTATGGACGATTTTGCCTGCGCAAATCCGGCATCTGCGGGTATGCTGTCAACAAGGATTCTGTAATACGCCCCGGGGGCGATTGTTGTGGGAGGGCAGATGAATGGAAGACAGGAAAATCGCGATCCTCGTGGACTCCGGAACCGACGTGCCGGGGGATTTCATCCGGGAGCACAACATCTTCGTAGCCCCGCTGAAGATCATCTTCTCCGACGGGGAGTACGACGACCGCGTGAACATCACCCCCAAGGAGGTGTATGACCGGCTGGAGCAGGAGATCCCCAAGACGTCCCTCCCAGACCCCGGATACGTGCACGGGCTCTTCGAGCGCATCAAGGAGCAGGGGTACGGCACCGTGCTGGTCATCACGATTTCCTCCAACCTCTCCGGCACCCACAACCTGCTGCGCGTGGCCGCACAGGAGCATCCCGAGCTCGACGTGCACATGGTGGACACGAAGAACATCGGCATCGGCGCAGGGCTGCAGGCGATGCTCGCCGCCCGGCTGGTCCGGGAGGGCGCGCCGCTGGAGGACATCCTCGCGAAGCTGCGCGAGAGCATCAAGGAATCGCGGATCTACTTCTGCCTCGACACGCTCGAGTACCTCGCCAAGGGCGGCCGCATCGGCAAGGTGAGCGCGCTGCTGGGAAGCGTCCTGCACCTGGTCCCGGTCATCAGCTGCAACCCCGACGGCATCTATGAGACCGTAGCCAAGGTGCGCGGGAACGCCCACGCCGTCGCGCGCGCGGTGTCCCTGGTCGTGGCGCACGCCGCGCGGCACGCGCGTTTCGCGGTCGCCGTCGCCTATGGCAGCGCCCAGGCGGAGGCCATGAAGGTGCTGGCGGAACTGCGCCAGCTGCTTCCCCGCTGCGAGCAGTTCATCCAGACCGACGTCAGCCCGGCGCTGGGCGTCCACACGGGCCCCGGCCTCATCGGCATCGCGATCCAGGCGCTCCCGGCCTGAGCCCGGGCGGCCTTCCACTTTCCGCCGCATAAACCGGCACGCGTCCACAGCGAGCCGGTTTTCTTTTCGCTTCCTTCTGTTTTTCTCCCGCCGGCAGTGGAATATTCCGAGGCATGTGAGGGTATATATTGCCCATAGGCTGCCTGGCCCGCGCCGCTTTTCCCTTTGGTCCAAGGCCCGCGGCCGCAAGCCGTGACCCCGCGCCCGTGCGTCACCATGCCAACCGGAGAACTGAAGGAGCGGAAGTATGCGTACCATCATCCTGCTTTGCCTGTCGGCGATGCTCATCCTGCCCGCCGCGGCCCTGGCGGAAACCGCCGCGCCCGAGGCAAGCCTCGCGCCGGCGCAGCCGCCTGCCGCGGACCCGTTCCAGGACATGGCGGGCGAGCTCGCGGCGCGCCCGCTCCCCATCGACCGCTCGCCGGGCGCGCCGCCCATCCGGGACAATTTCACCGGGGAGTGGGAGTACAGGGACTCGAGCATCCACGTCAAGATTGAGAAGGTCATCGCCTACGAGAGCACCTGCTTCATCGCGCGGATCCGCATCGGGCATCCCTCGCAGCTGCGCACCGAGACCGCCGCGCAGTCCTGGGACCTGCGCCGCGAGGCGGACGGCGAGCGCGTCGCCCAGCGCGTCAACGCGGTCATCGCCGTCAACGGGGACTATTACAGCTACATCAGCAACGGCTACATGATCCGCCGGGGCGAGCTTTACCGCGACCGGCCCGACCCCAACCGCGACGTGCTGCTCATCGACGACCAGGGCGACTTCCACATCGTGCCCTACTCGACCCGGGAGAACCTCGCTCCCTACCGCGACATGAACATCGTCGACTCGTTCAACTTCGGGCCGGGGCTCGTGATCAACGGCGTGCAGGGGGAGAACCTGCGCAACTACCACAACGGCGCGCGGGAGAACCGCCAGCGCGTGGCCATCGCCCAGGCGGGGCCGCTGACCTATTACCTCTTCGTGACCGAGGCGCGATCGGACGGCTCGCGCGGGATGACCCTCAGGGAGTTCGCGGACTTCGTATACTCTTATAACGTGGACAACGCGTACAACCTCGACGGGGGCAACTCCGCCCACCTGATCTTCGGCGGCGTGCGCCTCAACGCTCCAGGGTTCCGTGACGTGCGGGACATCAACGACATCGTGTACTTTGCTTCCACGGAGGGATTGCCCGATGCGGCCAAGTAGCATGGAGGCATACTTCTCGACCCCGCGGCCGCTCAACTTCCTGCTGGCCCTGGGGGCGGGGCTGGCGGTCGCGCTGGTCTGGCTGTTCATCCAGACCCGCCGCCGCGGGCTGCCGCTGCCCGCGGTGCTGATGCTGCTGGGCCTGTCGGTGGTGCTGGGCGGGTTCCTGTCGCGCCTGGAGTACCTGCTGGTGGAAAGCCCCTACATTGAGGAATGGCCTTCCGTCTTCTTCGCGCCGCGCGGCATCCGCGAGTTCGGGTTCATGGGCGCGGTGGCGGGCGTGCTGCTGTCGGTTTGGGTCACCCAGAAGGTCCACCGCCTGCGGGGGCTGGGCAACGCCATCGACCTGCCGGGCCTTTTGGCGGTGTTCTTCGCGCGCGCCGCGGAGGTGTTCGTGCCCATCGGCACCGGCCCGTACGTGGACG
>DATHTQ010000357.1:0-2916 GCA_035463055.1 Candidatus Limnocylindria bacterium | reverse complement strand
GTACACCTCGTAGATGTTGACGTTCCTGCTGAACAGCGACCAGACCAGCGTCACCGGCGCGATCCACCCGTGCCACACGCCGGAGAAGAACCCCGCCCTGTCCGTCGCGGACGCGGCGCCGTCCCCAGGGACGCATCCGCTGAGGGTGAGCGCGAGCAGGGCCAGCAGGCCCACCAGCATGACAGCCTTACCTTTTTTCATCTTCTTCCACCTCCGGGTCCATTATATGCGCGGGGAACGGAAATGCCATGGGAAACAGATTAAAATACGCCGCATTTTCCGCGGTTTCGCGCCCGGGAGGCGGGAAAACATGCATAATGCATAAAAACGTTGACACCGCATATGCAGGCGCGTATAGTATCCCTATTCAGGGGAATCACCGGGGAGGGGAGCGCCACGATGCGGAAGGCCGGAATGCGAATGTATATGCGCGGCAGGCAGACCACGCATCTTTTGTGACGCGCCGCTTTCCTCCTGGCAGCAGAGGCCGCTTCGCAGATGCGCAAGGCGGTTTTTTCGTATATCGGAGCGGAGGTTTTAAGGAAGGATGCCGGAAAACGGGGACGTGATCGTCCTGGAGAACGTCAGCAAGTCCTTCGGCGAGGGGAAGGGCGGCAGCGTGCATGCCGTCAACGGCGTTTCCCTGCGCGTGGGGAAGGGCGACGTGTTCGGCATCATCGGCTTTTCCGGCGCGGGGAAGTCCACCCTCGTGCGGCTGATGAACATGCTGGAAAAGCCGGATTCAGGCCGCGTGGTCTTCAACGGCCAGGAGCTGACCGGCCTCCCCGAGGAGCGGCTGCGCGCGGCGCGGCGCGGGATGGGGATGATCTTCCAGCTCTTCAACCTCATGCGCTCGCGCACCGTGGAGCAGAACGTCGCCTTCCCGCTGATGGGCACCGGCATGACCCGGGCGCAGCGGGACGCGCGCGCGGCGGAACTCCTGGCGCTGGTGGGCCTGACCGACAAGGCGAAGGCCTACCCCGCGCAGCTCTCCGGCGGGCAGAAGCAGCGCGTCGCCATCGCCCGGGCGCTGGCCAGCCGCCCCGGCGTCCTGCTGTGCGACGAGGCGACCAGCGCGCTGGACCCGCAGACCACCGCGGACATCCTGGGCCTGCTGCAGGACCTCAACCGGACGCTTGGCATCACCATCGTGCTCATCACCCACGAGATGGCGGTCGTCAAGGGCATCTGCACGAAGGTCGCGGTCATGGACCGGGGACGCGTCGTCGAGGAGGGCAGCCTGTACGACGTGTTCTCCTCCCCCCGGCAGGAGGTCACGCGCCGCTTCATCGACACGACGATGAACGTCCGCAAGGTGGAGGACATCCTGGAGCGCGAGCCCGCCGTGCTGGGCGTCGCCCCGGGGGACGTCGTCGCCCGCCTGGACTTCAAGGAGGACAGCACGCGCAAGGCCGTCATCTCGTCGCTGTCGCGGCAGTTCGGCGTGGACGCGAGCATCGTGTTCGGCAACGTGGAGACCGTGGCGGGCCGGCCCCTGGGCACGCTGGTGGTGTCCTTCCGCGGCGCGGCGGAAGACGTGGAGCGCGCCTACGCCTTCCTGCGGGAATCCGACGTCCGCGTGGAGGAGCTTCGCCGTGCCTGAGCAGATCGCCACCCTCATCCCCAACGTCCTTCGCACCTGGGCGGAGCTGCAGAAGTCCTTCCTGCAGACGCTGGAGATGGTCGGCACCGCCGCCCTGGTATCCAGCTTCTTCGGGGTGCTGCTCGGGGTCGTCCTGACCGTGACCGCGCCAGGGGGCCTCACGCCAAGCCGCCTGGCCCACCAGGTGCTCGACAAGGCCATCAACGTGTTCCGCTCGGTGCCGTTCATCATCATGATCGCGCTGCTGCTGCCCCTGACGCGCATCATTTCCGGCACCTCGTTCGGGACCAGAGGCGCCATCTTCCCCCTCATCGTCGGCACCGTCCCCTTCTTCGCCCGCCAGATCAACTCCGCCCTGATGGAAGTGGACCCCGGCATGGTGGAGGCCGCGCGGGCGATGGGCCTGCCGCCCCTGGCCATCGTCTGGCGGGTATACCTGCGCGAGGGGCTGCCCGGCATGATCCGGGGCGCCGCCATCACCATCGTCAACCTGGTCGCGCTGTCCGCCATGGCCGGCTCCGTGGGCGGCGGGGGCCTGGGCGACTACGCCATCCGCTACGGCTTCCAGCGCTCCATGGTGGACGTGACGTTCGTGACCGTCGCAATTCTCCTGGCGCTCGTGACGCTCGTCCAGTCGACGGGCAGCGCGCTGGCGCGCAGGCTGAATAAAAACTGAGGACAAAACAAGGAGGTACCGCCATGAAAAGGACCCTGGCTATCCTGTTCGCCCTGCTGCTGCTCGTGGGCGCCGCGTCCGCGCAGACCGTGAAGGTCAAGGTCGGCGTCGTCGGCGAGAACAACGACCAGTGGGAGCAGGTCATCATCCCCACGCTTGCCAAGGAAGGCATCGAAATCGAGCTGGTCAAGTTCAGCGACTACATCATGCCCAACCAGGCGCTGGCCGACGGCGAGGTCGACCTCAACGCCTTCCAGCACTACAACTTCATGAACAAGTGGTCCGGCGAGCACGGGGTCGAGCTGGTCGCCGTCGCCGAGACGCTCATCGCCCCGCTGTCCCTGTACTCCGAGAAGTACACCTCGCTGGACCAGCTCAAGGACGGGGACGGCGTCGCCATCATGAACGACGTGGTCAACGAGGCGCGGGCCCTTCGCATCCTCGAGTCCGCCGGGCTCATCAAGCTGGCCGACAACCTCAACGAACTCGCCACCGTCGCCGACATCGTCGAGAACCCCAAGAATCTGCGCTTTGTCGAGATGGAGGCCGCGCTGACCGCCGCCGCCCTCAAGGACCCGGCCATCGCCGTGGGCTTCCTCAACGGCACCCACGCCAAGGACGCGGGCTACACCAACGA
>DATHTQ010000356.1:0-6855 GCA_035463055.1 Candidatus Limnocylindria bacterium | reverse complement strand
GGTCCGTCACGTCCAGGTACTGGCCGGGGTAAATCTGGTCCGTGTCGACATTATCGCCGAACACGTGCATGGCTCCCGAGAACTGCCGCTTAACCATTGCTGCCCTCCGCCCAGCCCGCCCCGCGCGGGTCCGTGATTTCGCCCATCAGGGCGCTGGCCGCCACGGTGGCGGGGGAGGCGAGGTAGATCTGCCCGCTGTTGTGGCCCATGCGCCCCGGGAAGTTGCGGTTGGTGGAGGAGACGCACACCTCGCCCTCGGCGAGCAGGCCCTCATGCGTGCCCAGGCACGCCGCGCACCCGGGGCTGACCAGCGTGCAGCCCGCGCGTACCAGGTCGGTGATGTAGCCGGCCTGGATGGCGGCCTCCAGCACCGCCTTGGACGCGGGCACGACCAGCATCCGCGTGTCCGGGTGGATGTGCCGCCCGCGCAGGATGTCCGCCGCCGCCCGGATGTCCTCCAGGCGCCCGCCGGTGCAGGAGCCCAGGAACGCCTGGTCCACGCGGATGCCGGCGCAGGCTTCCGCGGGCTTCACGTTGTCCACGCTGTAGGGCGCGGCGAGCTGGGGGGCGAGTTGGCTAACGTCGAACACGCGCGTCTCGCGGTACTTAAAGCCGGGGTCCGTCTCGAAGACCTCATAATCCCGGATGCCGCGTTCGCGCAGGAAATCGAACGTGACGTTGTCCGGCTGGATCCAGGCGGCCTTGGCGCCCATCTCCGTGGACATGTTGCACAGCGCCATGCGCTCCGATACTGACAAGGCGGGGATCAGGGAGCCCGAGAACTCCACGCCCTCGTAGACCGCGTAGTCCGCCCCGGCCTGGCCGATGACGTGCAGGATGGCGTCCTTGGCGTAGACGCCTTTAGGGAGTTCCCCCTCCAGCACGATGCGCACGACGGACGGCACCCGGAACCACAGCTCCCCGGTCTTGAGGATGCAGGCCAGGTCCGTCGCGCCCACGCCCGTGGAGAACGCGCCGAACGCGCCGTGGGTGGTGGTGTGGCTGTCGGTCACGACCATCAGCCGCCCGGGGGCGGACCAGCCCTTGTCCGCCATGACCTGGTGGCAGACGCCCTCGTTGACCTCCATCAGCCCGGCGATGCCCTGTTCGCGCGCGAACGCGCGGAACTGCCTCTGGTTCTCCGCCTGGCGGATGGTGGAGGCGGGGGCGTAGTGGTCCAGGAAGATCAGCACCCGTCCGGGGTGGCGCACCTTCACGCCGTTCATCTCCCGGAAGGAGTACATCACCTGCGGGTACAGGTCGTTGATGCCGGCGACGTCCACCTCGCAGTTGACGATCTCGCCGACCTGCACGGAACCCTTCCGCGCGCGGGAAGCCAGGATCTTGTGAAGCGCGTGCATAATCCTCCGGGAATGGGTCCGCCCGTCCGGGAAGCCGGGCAGGCGGAACCGGTCGAATGCGGGGTGCGGCGCAGCCGCGGGAGCATTGGTAAATAGGATATCAGTCTTCCAGCGGCTTGCGCGCGATGCCCAGTTCGCGGGCCACCCGGGCCACCTCGCCCGCCACAACGTCGGCGACGCGCCTGTCGAAGGCGCCGGGGATGATGTACTCCGGGGTCAGCTCGTCGTCGCGGCACAGCGACGCGATGGCGCGCGCGGCGGCGAGCTTCATCTCCTCGGTGATGTCGCTCGCCTCGACCATCAGCGCGCCCTTGAAGATGCCGGGGAACACGAGCACGTTGTTGATCTGGTTGGGATAGTCGCTGCGTCCGGTCGCGACGACCAGCGCGCCGCCCTTCTTCGCTTCCTCGGGCATGATCTCGGGTATGGGGTTGGCCATCGCGAACACGATCGCCCTGTCCGCCATGGCGCGTACCATGTCCGCGGTGAGCACGCCCGGCGCGGACACGCCGATGAACACGTCCTTGCCGCGGATGACGTCCGCGAGCGGCCCGGTCTGCCCGCGCGCGTTGGTCACCTCCGCCATGGCCGCCTGGGCGGGGTTCATCCAATCCTGGCCCCGGGCCAGCGCCCCAGCCCTGTCCACCAGCACGATGTCCTTCGGGCCAAGCTGCAGCAGCAGCTTCGCCACCGAGATGCCGGCGGAGCCCGCGCCGTTGACCACGACGCTGACGTCCTCCCACCGCTTGCCCGCGACCTTCAGCGCGTTCGTCAGGCCCGCCGCCACCACGATGGCGGTGCCGTGCTGGTCGTCGTGGAAGACGGGGATGTCGAGCTCTTCCTTTAACCTCCGCTCGATCTCGAAGCAGCGGGGGGCGGAGATGTCCTCCAGGTTGATGCCGCCGAACGTGGGGGCGATGGCCTTGACGGTCCGGACGATCTCGTCCGGGTCCTTGGTGTCAAGGCAGATGGGGAAGGCGTCAACGCCGCCGAACTCCTTGAACAGGACGGCCTTGCCTTCCATGACGGGCATCGCTGCCTCGGGCCCGATGTCGCCCAGGCCCAGCACCGCGGTGCCGTCGGACACGACGGCCACCGTGCGGCCCTTGATGGTGTACCTGTACGCGTCGTGCCGGTCCGCGTGGATCCTGCGGCACGGCTCCGCCACGCCGGGGGTGTAGGCGGTGGACAATTCCTCGCGCGTCGTCACCGGCACACGGGACACCACCTCGAGCTTGCCCCGGTGCTTCGCGCAGAGCGCAAGGCTCAGCTGGCCGTAGTCCATCTTCCCTCCCTGCCCGTCCGGCTGCGGTGCCGCCTTCACCGCGCATCGAAACAGGCGGCCGATTTGCCCGCAATATACCATGCCCGGGATACCGTGTAAACGGCGGAGGCTCCCCGTGCCGCGCTGCGTGAACAAGCGGCGCCGGGGTTGGCAAGCGGCGCGCGTGAATGTATACTTTTGCCGCCGCCGTTCCATCGGGATTTGGGGGAGAAAGCCATGCCCAGCATCATCGACTACCTCTACTGGCGCGGGGACCTCTCCCTGCGCGACTTCCCCTTCAACGACGTGGACAACCTCATCCTCTCCCAGCTGGCCTACGTGCAGCCCGAATGCGCGGGACTGGCGTTCGGTTGCTGGGCCCTAAAGGACATGGCGCCTGCGCTCATCCCGTGCGCGGAGGCCTTCGGCACCATGTCCCTGGACGAGACGCGCCGTATGCTGGAGCTGATGGCGGCCGGGGCGCGTTTTTCCGATGCCGTGGTCTGCCGCTACGCGCATTCGTTCGACGAGGAATGCGAGAAGCAGTTCGCCGCGATGACGGTCCAGCTGGACGACGGCGTGACCTACGTCGCCTTCCGCGGGACGGACAACACGATGGTGGGCTGGAAGGAAGACTTCAACATGGCCTACCTGCCGGTCGTCCCTGCGCAGATGGACGCGCTCGCGTACCTGCTGGCGGAGGCGGCGGAGCACGCCGGGCCGCTGCGCGTGGGCGGGCACTCCAAGGGCGGCAACCTCGCGGTGTACGCCGCGTCGTGCGCGCCGGAGGAGGTGCAGGACCGCATCCTCGCGGTCTACTCCAACGACGGCCCGGGCATGAGCGACGAGAGCTTCCAGAGCCCCGGTTACCGGCGCGTCGTGCCGAAGGTCCGCTCCATCATCCCGGACTTTTCCATCGTGGGGATGCTGCTGCACGAGCACGAAGTGTATACGGTGGTGAAAAGCTGCGTCACGGGGCTCATGCAGCACGACCCGTTCACCTGGCAGACGGCGCGGGACGGGTTCGTCACGGCGGAGTCCCTCAGCCCCCTTTCCGCGCGGCTGGACGAGACGCTGGACACCTGGATGGCGGAGGTGCCGCCGAAGGAGCGGGAAGAGCTGGTGGACTGCCTGTTCTCCGTCTTCGGGGACACGAAGCAGGGGTTCTACTCCGAGATGCGCCGCCACATGCCACGCCGCGCGCTGGAGATGCTGTTCGCCCTGCGGCGCGCGAGCCCGGAGACGCGCAGACGGATGCGGCAGCTCGCGTTCAGCCTGGCCGGGGCGTTCCGCGGCCCGGACGGGGACGAGAAGAAGTAGTTGGCTGGCGTGCTGGACAGCAAGCGGCTTGGCGAGCTGCTGGGAAGCGGCGTCCCCCTGCTCTATATGGAAACCGCCGCGTCCACCAACGACGCGGCCAAGGAGTGGGCCAGGCGCGGCGCCCCGCACGGCGCGACGGTCGCGGCGGACGCGCAGACCGGCGGGCGCGGCACGCGCGGGAGGCAGTTCCATTCGCCCCCGGGCGGGCTTTACATGAGCGTGGTGCTGGACGCCGGGGCGGCGCTGCCCGGCCACCTGACCACTTTGGCCGCGGTCGCCGCGGCGCGCGCCGCGCGGGAGGTGACCGGGCTTCCCGTCGGCATCAAGTGGGTCAACGACCTCGTGCTGGAGGGCCGCAAGGCGGGGGGCATCCTCACCGAGAGTTTCGAGGCCGGCGGCCGCCGGATGGCGGTGGTCGGCATCGGAATCAACACAGGCCCCTGGGACCCCCCGGCGGACCTTGCGGGCATCGCCTGCACGCTGCACCGAGCGGACAGGCCGGTGGACCGGGAGCGCATTGCCGCGCTTGCGGCGTGTGCCCTGCTGGACGGGCTGGCGCGCGTCCCCGCGCACATGGCCGACTACCGGGCGCTGTGCGTCACCCTGGGGCGCGAGGTGTCTTTTCTGTATGACGGGACGCCCCGCGAAGGCACCGCGGTGGCCGTCGATGATGACGGCGCGCTGCGGGTGCGCGCGCCGGGCGGCGAACTGCGCCTCATCGCCGGGGACGTGGGCATCCGCGCGCATGGAAGCCCGCCCGGCTGACGAACGGGTGCGATATACATTACGATGACGACGGGAGGAAGGATGCGGGAGGACAAGCGCGCGGGCCCCGGGCGGCCGGACGTGGGGGCGATGCTGCTGTCCGCGCTGATGGCCGCGCTGATCGCGGCGGCTTCGCAAATCATCATCCCGACGCCGCTGGTGCCCATCAACCTGGCGCTGCTCCCGGTGTTCCTGTGCGGCTTCCTGCTGCCCCGGCGCTGGGCCCTCGCCCCGGTCGCGCTGTACCTCGCGATGGGCGCGCTGGGGCTGCCGGTGTTCGCGGGGCTGCGCGGCGGGCCGCACGTGCTCGCCGGCCCCACGGGCGGATACCTGCTGGGGTACCTGCTGGCCTGCGGCGCCGTGGCGCTCCTGCGTGACAAAGTCCACACTGCGGCGGGCCGATTCCTCGTGTGCGCCGCGGCGCTGGTGTCCTGCTATATCCCGGGAACGCTATGGCTTGCCTACCTGACCGGGCGCACGGTTCCCGAAGCGCTCCTGGTGGCCGTGCTGCCGTTTTTGCCCGGCGACGCGCTCAAGTGCCTCGCCGCCGCGCTGCTGGCGCCGCCGCTCACAAAGGCAGCCGTCCGTATCCTCAAATAGGCGGCCAACTAAAAAACAATATAAAAACATTGATTCACATCCGAACCTTTTTCCTTTATACCCAGTAATTTCATATAATAAACACCAAGTCCATGCGGCGCGTTCCATCCCACAATGTTACGAATTTATTAAGAATTATCAAGGGAAAGGAGCGTTTTTTCTTTTTTCTCAAATTCCTGTTTGACTTTTTATTACAGTTCTGTTAATTTCTGCGTCGTGCACCGGGCGGGGGCCTGGATGCAACAAGAAACGCTTGAAGGAAGTTCATACTCGACGGACCAGGCTCCGGAAAGAATCGTCTCTGCGAATGCCTTATGCAAACGCTGTGTCCGTTCGCCGTGAGCCAAGAAAGATGGAGGATTGGATGAAACTATCGCGTATCGCTGCCGGCCTGCTCTGCCTGACCCTGCTCCTGGGCGTCCTTCCGCTGACCCTGCCGGCATCCAACAGCACGGCATCGGCCGCAACGGAAGTCCGGGGCGGAAGTTTCGGGAACCCGCTTCCCATGAAGCTGGACAGGCGGGCCACCGGGAAGATCTCCGCGGACCTCACGGTGGTGTACTATGAGGTATCCGTCCCGGGCCACGGCCAGTACAAACTTGAATCCGGCGGCGGGCTGCAGGTCAAGGCGAAGCTGTACCGCCAGGACCAGAGCTGGGTCAAGACGTTCACTCCCGACGGAGGGGAAAACGGAAAGCAGATCGAGTCCGAGTTCACCATCTCCAAGAAGGGGAAGTACTTCCTGGCCGTGGAAGCGGCAAGCGCGAAGAAGACCGGTTCCTTCACCATTACCCTCAGCGCAGCGAAGGGTGCGGCCCCCGCCGCGACCCCTAAGCCGACCGAGGCGCCCGTCACCCCCGCCCCCGCGACGTCCGCCCCTGATACGCAGGCGCCCGGCGACCGCACCCTGGCGGTCCCGGCCATCAAGTCCGTCGTGCAGTACCATCTCCAGGCGGTCAAGGTGCAGTGGAACGCGGTCGCCGGGGCAGCGGGATATGGGTTGTACAAGAGCACATCGGCCAACGGGACGTACTCCCTCGTCCGGTACGTGACCGGGACGGAGACCACCGCCTCCTATCTGGCGGAAGGCACGCAGTACTTCTTCAGGGTGCGCGCGTACGCCAACGCCGGGAGCGCCAAGTCGTTCGGCGGGTATTCCCCCTACAAGGCGGTGTGGGTCCTCGCAAAGCCCAAGCTCTCCGCCTTCCAGTCCTCGCCCAACGCCGCGCGGTTGACCTGGCCCAAGGTCAACGAAGCGGCCGGCTACACGGTATACCGCTCCAGGAGCCTGACGGGAACGTATTCCGTCATCGGCTCCACCACCTCCGCGACGTTCTATACCGACGCCAACCTCGCTCCCGGCGCTTACTACTACAAGGTCGCGGCATACCGGATGAACGGCGCCGTGAAGCTGTACGGACCTATGTCGGTGGCAAGGCTCGTGTCCATCAAGACGAGCTGGGTCCCGACCCCGACGCCGCCGCCCACCCAGCCGCCCCAGACGGCCATGCCGCCCAGCACCACCGACCCCGCGCAGCCCACCCC
>DATHTQ010000355.1:0-5492 GCA_035463055.1 Candidatus Limnocylindria bacterium | reverse complement strand
CGGCGCCTCGGGGCCCGGGTGTTCGCCGCGGACATCCGCGAGGACGCGCGGGAGCGTGCGCAGAACTTAGGCGCGGAGATGGTGGACCTGTCGCCGCCCAGCCAGGCAGGCCTGGGCGCGGACGCCCATGAGGCGCTGCTGGAGCACGAGCGCGCGGTGCTGGCGCGGTTGCTGCCCGACATGGACGTGGTCGTGCTCTCGCAGCTGATGCTGGGACACCAGGCGCCGGTGCTGGTGACCGCGGGCATGGTGCAGTCCATGAAGCCCGGCAGCGTGATCCTGGATATCTCCGTGGACCAGGGCGGCAACTGCGAGCTGACCGAGCCGGGGGAAATCGTCCTGCGCCACGGCGTGCACGTGATCGGCATCAAGAACATCCCAGGCCGCCTGCCGGAGAGCAGCACCGCGATGTTCGCGCGCAACGTCCTCAACCTGTTCATGTACCTCACGCCGGGCGGGACGCTTCGCCTGGACCCCGGCGACGAGGTCGTGCGCGGCATCCTGACCACCGCGGGCGGTGAGGTCGTCCACGACGGCGCGCTGGAGGCGATGGGGCTGGCGGTGCAATAAGAAACCGGGCGCGCGGATAACTCCGGCGCCCGGTGCCTATCATATTCTACATCAACGATTGACCGGCCTTCGGCGTGTCAGGGCCGCCCCGGCCTTCCCAGCAGGGCGAGCCCGCACGTCAGGGACGCCGGCATGCCGTCGGCGGGCAGCAGCACCGTCTGCCCCTTGGGAAATTGCATGCGCCTGCCGCCGCTTTCGAGTGTCCCTTCGGTCAGCAGCGTCAGCACGCGGAAGCGCCGGGGGTCGGGGAGAAGGGGAAAAGCTTCGCAGCCCGAGAGGCGCGACACTGAGAAATGGGGGGAGCTGACCAACAGCTCCTCCCATCCTTTTTCTGATGAAACGACCGGGACAGGAACAGCCGCGGTTGGCCGCGAATCCACGTCCATGACGTCCAGCGACTCCCGCAGGTGCAGTTCCCGCGGCTTGCCGTCCGCGTCCTTGCGGCCCCAGTCGTGCAGCCGGAAGGTGAGGTCGCTGGACTGTTGGATCTCGTACAGCACGATCCCGCCCAGGATGGCGTGCACCGTGCCCGCCGGGATCAGGTACGCCTCCCCGGCGCGCACCGGGACGAGCCGCAGCATGCCGCCGAGGCCGCGCCCGTCATTCAGCGCGTCTTCCACATCCTGCCGGGTGATACCCTCACGGAAACCCAGGACGAGCCGCGCCCCGGGCTTCGCGTCCAGGATGACCCAGGCCTCCTCCTTGCCCTGCTTGCCGTACTTCTCCCCGGCATAGGCGGAGTTTGGGTGGACCTGGACGCTGAGGTCCTCCCGCGCGTCCAGCAGCTTGAGCAGCAGGGGGAACTCGCCGGCGGCGTCCGGCCCGGCCAGCGCGGGGCCGCGGGCCTGGAGCAGCTCGGACAGCGGCGTGCCCTCCGGGTCCCGGCTTTCCAGCCCCGGCAGGGCGGACAGCTCGAGGCTCTCGCCCGTGGGGGCGTCGGGGATGTCCTTGCCGAACAGCGCGCGCAGCATGTCCCCGCCCCAGGGCGTCCGGACCCCGTGGCGGAACGCGGGCGTGAGCGGGATGGGGGGAAGCGGCACGCTACACCAGCGTGCGCGTGGCGACGAGGCTGACGCCCGTGCCCGCGCAGTCCCGGAGCAGCACGTCGCCCTCCAGGATGGGCAGGCGCAGGTCCAGCCGGTTGACCTCGCGCATGCAGTCCATGATCTTGCTCTTGGGGATGGGCTGCTCGGTCTTGAGGCTGACGGGCACGGCGCTTCCGCGCACCTTCGCGACGGCGGTCACCATGCGCCGGGGTTCGACGCTCTCCTGCTTCGCGTACACCTCGCCCCGCTTGCAGCTGAAGTCGGTGACCTTCACCACCTTGCCGTCCTCGAGGGTGACGGTCATCCGGCACCCCACGGGGCAGTTGATGCAGGTGAGGACCTGGTTCTCCTGGGACATCACGCTTCCTTTCCCGCGAGCCTCACGATGGCGCGGGCGAATATCTTCATGTTCTTCACGAGGCTGGCGACGCTGACGCGCTCGTCCGCCTGGTGGGCGAGGTCCGGGTCGCCCGGGAACGCGGCGCCGAACCCGACGCCCTCGTCCAGGAACCGGGCGTAGGTGCCGCCGCCCGTGGAGAGCGCCTCGCGCTTGCCGCCGGTCACCTCGTGGTAGCTGTCAAGCAGGGCCTGCACGAGCCTCCCGGTCTCCGGGACGTAGTGGGGCAGCTTGAGGTTCTTTTCCGTGACCTCGATGCCCGGGAGGTGCGCCGCGATGACGCCCTTCAGGCGGTCGCCCGCGATGAGCAGCGGGTAGCGGATGTCCAGCGTCGCGAACAGGCTGCCGTCCTTCACCCGCAGGATGCCGAGGTTGCAGGTGAGCTTGCCCGACGCCCCGTCCTCCGACGCGACGCCCAGGCCCTCGCCGTAGTACTGGGTCCCCACCGCGTCGGCGAGCGTCTTCAGCGCGCCCTGCGCGCCCAGGTCGCGCAGCGTGATGAGCAGCTGGCCGATGGCGTTGCGCGCGCTTTCGGGGTAGGCCGCGTGGCCGTTGACGCCCACCGCGCGCAGCCGCACGTTCCCGTTCTCAACCTGCGCCGTGACGGGCCAGCCGTACTTCTTGGAGATGTCGGCAACCCTGCCCGCCAGGTCCTCCCCGCCCGCTACCAAGGCCTCGGCCGCGCCGGGGATGACGTTGGTCCTGGTACCGGCGTTGAGCTCCACCACCTGCAGCCCCTCACGGGCCAGGGGCGCGGTCAATTCCAGCCCGCACATGCCCTTCTCGAGGTTGATGACGGGGTACGTCGCGTCAGGGCTGAACCCGGAGCGGGGCATCACCGCCACCTTGCGGTAATGCTTCATGTCCTCCATGCCGCTTTCCTCGTCGCAGCCGAAGATGAGCTTGACCTTGCGGGAGAGCGGGATGCCCGCCAGCTGCACCGCGCGCATCGCGAACAGCGCCGCGGCCAGGGGGCCCTTGTCGTCGCACGTTCCGCGCCCATAGAGCACGTCGCCTTCCAGCTGCGCGCCGAACGGCTCGCGCGTCCAGCCGTCGCCCGCGGGCACCACGTCCACGTGGGCCAGGATGCCCAGCGCGTCCTCGTCGCTGCCCTCGCCCATCTGCGCGTCACCCGCGTAGCCGTCCCAGTCCTTTGCCTCGAGGCCCAGCCTGCGGCAGTCGGCGAGCGCCAGGTCTAGCATCTCCCGCAGCTCCCGGCCGAAGGGGGCGCCCGGCGCGGCCTCGCCCTTGAGGCTGGGGATTTTCAGCCACGCGCGCAGCGTCTGGGTCATTTCCCCCTGCAGGGACTCGATGATCTGGTCCAGCTTCGCGAAATCCGTCATGTCCGTTCCCTCACTTATCCTTGATAGCCCGGGCGAACCGCTCCAGGCCCTGTTCCAGCTGTGACTTGGGGCACCCGTAGTTGACCCGCATGAAGCCCTCGCCCTCGGCCTCGCCGAAGAACTGGCCGTCCGTCAGCGCGACGCCGTGCACGCGGCACCGGGGGCCGACGTCGCACTGGGGCGTGTGGTACGCGCGGATGTCCACCCACGCGAGGTATGTCGCCTCCATCGGCGTGACGACGGCCTCCGGCAGCAGCGCCGCCAGCCCCTGCGACACCACGGCGCGGTTGTCCGACAGGTAGGCCATGACCGCGTCGAGCCAGTCGTCGCACTTTGCGTACGCGGCGCGGGTGCCCGCCAGCGCGAAGATGTTGCCGCTGCTTGCGCCGCTGCGCTCCAGGAACCGGGCCAGCAGCCGCAGGGTGTCCGCGTCGCGGCAAAGCGCGTTCGCCTGCTGCAGGCCCGCGACGTTGAACGTCTTGCTGGCGGAGACCAGCACGATGGTGTCCGCGGGCGCCTCCGCCAGCGACATCACCGGGACGAACCGCCTGGGCGCGTAGACGAAGTCCGCGTGGATCTCGTCGGACACCAGCCGCGCGTTGTAGCGCTTGAGCAGCATCACCAGCGCGAGCAGCTCCTCGCGCTCCCAGGGGCGGGACACGGGGTTGTGGGGGCTGCACAGGATGAACAGCCGCGCGCCCTTCCTCAGGTGATCCTCCACCTTCTCCAGGTCCATGCGGTAGCGGCCTGTTTCGTCCCGCTGCAGCGGGGCGGCCAGGATGACCCTCCCGCTGTCCCGGATGGCGGCGGAGAACGGGCCGTACACCGGGGTCTGGATGATGACGCCGTCACCCGGCTGGGTCAGCGTGTTGACGGCCGCGCGCAGCCCCGCCACCACCGTGGGCAGCATCAGGCTTTCGCCCGGGCGCAGGCGCACGTTGTGGCGGCGCAGCCAGAACCCCGCGAGCGCCTCGAAATCCGCCGGGCCCTCGAACGTGTAGCCGTAGCAGGCGTGCTCCGCCCGCTCACGCAGGGCGTCGCGGATGGGCTCGGCGCACGGGAAGTCCATGTCCGCCACCCACAGCGGGATCATCCCCTCGCACATGACGGCGGTGGTCTCCCACTTGACGCTCTGGGTGCCCCTGCGGTCGATGCCTTGGTCAAAGAATAATCTATCGTATGTCACCGGAATCTCCTTCGCATATATATACGTGGTAGCCCTTCTTCCGCTTCGCGGGCGTCACCTGGGCGAACAGCGTCCCCAGGTAGTCCCGCGCGGATTCGGCCCCCTGCTGCCTGCGGATGACGACGGCCAGCTTCCCGCCGGGGGCCAGGCTGTCCCGGCTTTCGCGGAACAGCGCGTACACCGCCTGCTTGCCCGCGCGGATGGGGGGATTGAGCAGGATCCAGTCGAACGGTCCGGGCGCGGCCAGGGGGCTGTCCGCGCAGACCACCTCCGCACGAACGCCCATGCTTTTCGCATTGGCTTCGGCCAGGGCGCAGGCGCGGGCGTTGACGTCGAGCATCGTGATGCTGCATGCCGGGCACAGCTTCCCCGCGATCACCCCGACGGGCCCCCACCCGCAGCCCAGGTCCAGCACGCGGCCATGCAGCAGGGGAAGCGCCGCGTCCAGCAGCAGCCGGGTGCCGTCGTCCAGGCCGCCGCCGGAGAACACCCCGGCGTCGGTCACGAACCCGAACCGCTCTCCGCCGTACTCCACCTCGATGGGCCGGGGGCGGCTTTCGGACCGCGGGTCGTGCTCGAAATACTGCTCAGCCAAGGCCGGCCGCCTCCCTCAGCGAACGTAGTTCTTCATGTGCCAGCGGCCTGTATCCGCCGGGAGGGAGGGTGTCGTCCAGCGCCAGGGGCCCGATGCGCAGGCGCTTGAGCATAACGACTTCGTGCCCCCGCGCCCCCATCATCCGGCGCACCTGGCGGTGCTTCCCCTCCGCGATGGTGACGCGGCAAACGCTGAAGCCCTCTTCTAGGGTGATGATCTCCAGCATTGCGGGCATTGCCGTGAAGTCCGACAGGGCGACGCCATCGCGGAACGCATCCACATCCGCCTCGTCCACGCGCCCGCTCGCGCGGACCAGGTACTCCTTGCTGATTTCCCGCCGGGGGGACAGCAGCCG
>DATHTQ010000354.1:0-7044 GCA_035463055.1 Candidatus Limnocylindria bacterium | reverse complement strand
TCCAGCCGGAGCGCAGGGCCGCCGCGATGGGCTTCTACCAGTCAGCGTACGGCGTCGGCATGACGGTGGGGCCGGCGGCGATGGGCTTGTTCATCTCGCTCTTTGGCCTCAGGCCCGCCTTCCTGACCGCCTCCGCGCTCTCGGTGCTGACAGGGCTTTTGTCCATGGCCCTGCTGCGGGAAACGAACGTATTGAGCCGGACCATACAATGATGTATAATGGGCAGCGATCATATTCCGGAGGGTGAATATGGACCTTCCATTCGCAGTGGACCTCACGGGCAAAACGGCTGTGGTGACAGGCGGGACAGGGGTCCTGGGCTCCTATTTCGCCCGCGCGCTGGCCGCGTGCGGCGCCAGGGTGGCGATCATCGGGCGCAACGAGCAGGCGGCGCGTGACGTCATCGCCGGCATCCGGGGCGAGGCGGAGTTCTTCAGGGGCGACGTGACCGACAAGGCCTCGCTGGAGGCGGCCCGGGCGGAAATCCTCTCGCGGTTCGGGAACCCGGACATCCTCGTCAACGGCGCGGGCGGCAACAATCCCAAGGCAACCACCGATGACGAGACCTTCCTTGGCACCCCCGGCGCCAAGGATTTCTTCGCGCTGGAACCCGACGGGATGAAGCAGGTGTTCGACCTCAACTACCACGGCACCCTGCTGGCCTCCCAGGTGTTCGCCCGGGACATGCTGGGGCGCGAGGGGGCGTGCATCGTCAACGTCACGTCCATGAGCGCCTACCGGCCGCTGACCAAGGTCCCCATCTACAGCGGGGCGAAGGCCGCCATCATCAACCTCACGATGTGGATGGCCGTCTATTTCGCGAAAGCCGGGCTGCGCGTCAACGCGATCGCGCCCGGCTTCTACGTTACCAGCCAGAACCGCGCGCTGCTGTTCGACGCGCAGGGAAACCCGACCCCGCGCACCGGCAAGATCCTGCGCGCGACGCCCATGGACCGCTTCGGCGAGCCCGAGGAGCTCCTGGGCGCGCTGCTGTTCCTCGTATCCCCCAAGGCCAGCCGGTTCGTGACCGGCGTCACCATCCCGGTGGACGGCGGGTTCAGCGCCTACGCCGGCGTATGAAAGGAAACCGCGGATGAAGTATGACCTGATCGCCCCCACCAGCATGGGCGTGCGCCTGACCCCGCCGGACCGGCAGCCCTGCGGCATGGGGCACGAGTACCTGATGTACGCGACCAGCGCCGAGAGCAACGTGCTCAACGTGTCGGCCTCCCTGGGCCTTGCGACCCTCGCGCTCACCGGCTTCGTCAAGGGCAGCCCCATCGCCGCCTTCATCAAGGGCGAGCTGCGCCGCCGCAACATCGCGTTCACCGGCCCCGAGTTCGACCAGGGCGGGCCATGGGGCTACCGGCACCAGTTCAACATCGCGGACGCCGGGTTCGGCGCGCGCGGGCCGCGGGTCCACAACGACCGCGCGGGCGAGCTGGGCCGCATCCTGACGGCCAAGCATTTCGACCTCGAGGGCCTGTTCGCCGGCGGCGTCCGCATGGTGCACCTGTCCGGCCTGTTCGCCGCCCTGTCGGAGGAGACCGCCGCGTTCTGCGTGGAGCTGGCCGAGACGGCCAAGCGGCACGGCGCGCAGGTCAGCTTTGACCTCAACTACCGCGCCTCCTTCTGGAAGGGGCGCGAGCAGGCGCTGCGCGAGGCGTTCTCCAGCATCGCCCGGGTCACCGACGTCCTCATCGGCAACGAGGAGGACTTCCAGCTCGCGCTGGGCATCCGTGGGCCCGAGGCCGGGGGCCGGGACATCGGGGACTCGTTCGGCGAGTTCAGGGCGATGATCGACGAGGCCCGCAAGGCGTACCCAAATGCCCGGGTGTTCGCGACGACCCTGCGCGAGGTCGCGGACGCCAACCGCCACCTGTGGGGCGCGATCCTTTGGAAGGATGGGGAATGGCACGAGGCGCCGCAGCGCGAGATCGCGGTGCTGGACCGCATCGGCGGCGGGGACGGGTTCGTAGGCGGCCTGCTGTACGGCCTGCTCCGGGACTGGCCCGGAGAGAAGTGCCTGCATTTCGCCTGGGCGACCGGCGCGATGGCGGTCACGATGATCGAGGACTACGCAAGCCCCGCGGACGAGGGGCAAGTCATGGCGGTCTGGGAAGGCAACGCGCGCGTGGTGCGCTGAAACATGGAGAAGAATGCGATGAAGATGGCGGATATCGGGCTCGTCGGGCTCGCGGTCATGGGCGAGAACCTCGTCATGAACATGGAGAGCAAGGGGTTCACGGTGGCGGTGTTCAACCGCACGGTGACCCGGGTGGACGAATTCGTCGGCGGCCGCGCCAAGGGCCTCAACATCATCGGGACCAAAAGCATCGAAGAGCTGTGCTCGGTGCTGAAGAAGCCGCGCAAGGTCATGCTGATGGTCAAGGCGGGCCAGGCGGTGGACGCGATGATCGAGCAGCTCCTCCCCTACCTCGAGCCGGGCGACATCGTCATCGACGGCGGCAACAGCCATTTCCCGGACACCGCGCGGCGGGTGAAGTACCTGGAGGAGAAGGGGCTGCTGTACATCGGCACCGGCGTGTCCGGCGGCGAGGAGGGCGCCCTCAAGGGCCCCAGCATCATGCCCGGCGGCAGCCCGGCGGCGTGGCCGCACGTGAAGCCCATCCTGCAGGCCATCGCCGCGCAGGTGGACGGCCAGCCGTGCTGCGACTGGGTCGGCGAGGGCGGGGCGGGCCACTTCGTCAAGATGGTCCACAACGGCATCGAGTACGGCGACATGCAGCTCATCGCCGAGGTCTACCACCTGATGCGCGACTTCCTGGGCATGGGCGCCGATGAAATGGCGGAGGTGTTCGCGGAGTGGGACCGGGGCGAGCTGGAAAGCTACCTCATCCACATCACCGCGGACATCCTGGCCAAGAAGGACGAGGACGGGACCCCGCTGGTGGACGTCATCCTCGACGCGGCCGGCCAAAAGGGCACGGGCAAGTGGACCGCGCAGAACGCGCTGGACGAGGGCGTGCCGCTGACCCTCATCACCGAGGCGGTGTACGCCCGCTCGCTCTCCTCCGACAAGGAGGGCAGGGCGCAGGCGTCCAAGGTGCTGGGGTACGAAGGCAGGAAGCCCGGGGCCGCGGGGGCCGCGTTCATCGGCCAGCTGCGCCAGGCGCTGTACGCGGCGAAGATCGTTTCCTACGCGCAGGGGTACATGCTGATGCGCTCGGCGGCGTCCACCTACGGGTGGAACCTCAATTACGGCGGAATCGCGATGATGTGGCGCGGCGGGTGCATCATCAGGAGCGCATTCCTGGGTAAAATCAAGGAAGCTTTCGACACGCACCCGGGCCTGGCCAACCTGCTGCTGGACCCGTACTTCACCAAAGCCATCACCCAGGCCCAGCAGGCGTGGCGCGAGGTATGCGCGGCGGCGGCGCTGGCAGGCATCCCGGCCCCCGCGCTGTCCAGCGGCCTGGCGTTCTTTGACGGCATCCGCACGGAGCGGCTCAGCGCGAACCTCCTGCAGGCCCAGCGCGACTACTTCGGCGCGCACACCTACGAGCGCCTGGACCGCCCGCGCGGCGAGTTCTTCCACACCAACTGGACGGGCGAGGGCGGAAGCACCGCGTCCACCACCTACAACGCCTGACGAGGGATATGCAGACTGTAAAACGCTACGCGGCGGCGCCGGAGGGGCTTGGCGCGGACGATGTCCGCCAGGCCGTCCTGGAGACCCTCGGCGGCCTTCCCAGGGTCCCCCGGAAAGTCCTGCTGGTGCCCCCGGACCACACCCGGATGCATTCGATGGCAGGCCCCGTCGCCGAGGCGTTCCGGCGCGAACTTCCCCCCGGCTGCGTGATCGACGTGCTGCCCGCGCTGGGCACGCACGTCGCGATGACGCGAGGCGAGTGGGACGAAATGTACCCCGGGTTCGACCATTCCCGGATGCTCGTGCACCATTGGCGCGACGAAGTCATCCAGATCGGTGAGATCCCGGCGGACTTCGTGCGTGAGATCTCCGGCGGGCTTATGGACAGCCCCGTCCCGGTGGACGTCAACCGCCACCTGCTGGACCCTTCCTACGACCTCATCCTCTCCGTAGGGCAGGTCGTGCCGCACGAGGTCGCCGGCATGGCCAACCACGCGAAGAACATCTTCGTGGGCTGCGGCGGAAGCGGGATGATCAACGCCTCCCACATGCTGGGCGCCGTCTGCGGCATGGAAGACATCATGGGGCGGGACCGCACCCCCGTGCGCGCCCTGTTCGACTATGCGGCGGAGCATTTCCTCGGCAGCCTCCCGCTGGTCTATGCGCTCAGCGTGACGACCGCCGACGCCGGCGGCGTGCATCTGCACGGGCTGTTCATCGGGGACGAACGCGGCGCCTTTGAGGAAGCGGTCCGCCTTTCGCAGAAAAAGAATATCTTCCATCTTGACAAACCCATCCAAAAGGCTATTGTTATGCTTGACGGGGACGAGTTCAAGTCCACGTGGCTTGGCAACAAGGCCATTTACCGCACCAGGATGGCTATCGCCGACGGCGGCGAGCTGATAATCCTCGCCCCGGGCGTGTCCCGGTTCGGCGAGGACGCGGAGGCCGACCGGCTTATCAGGAAATATGGCTATTCCGGGATAAACAACATCCTCAAGCACGTTGCCGCGCAGGAAGAACTGCGGAGGAACCTGTCGGCCGCCGCGCACCTGATCCACGGGTCAAGCGACGACCGGTTTAGCATTACGTACTGTGTAAGACACCTGAAACGGGAAGAAGTCGAGGGCGTTGGCTTCCGTTACCTCCCCTACAACCAGGCCGCGGCGGAGTATGCCGGGCTTGCGCCGGGGGCCAATACCGACGCTTCAGGTACAGAGATGTATTACATCCAAAACCCAGCGCTGGGGCTATGGACCGTCAAAGGGAGGATTGCATGAACAGGGTATTTTTGAAACCCGGCAGGGAAAGCCGGGTCATCGCGGGGCATCCCTGGGTCTTCGCAGGCGACGTGGACCGCGCGGACCCTGCCGCGCAGCCGGGCGAGGTGGTCCAGGTCCTGTCCAGCGGCAACCGCTTCCTGGGTCAGGCGCTGTATAACCCCAACTCGCAGATCGTGCTCCGGGTGCTCACCCACACGGATGAGGTTATTGACGACGAGTTCATCCGCCGCAGGGTGCGGGCGGCCGTAAACCTGCGCAGGCAGCTGGGCAACTTCGACTGCTGCCGCCTTATCTTCTCCGAGAGCGACCTGCTCCCCGCCGTCATCGCCGACCGGTACGGCGACGTACTTACGTTCCAGTGCCTGTCGCTGGGCATGGCGCGGTTCCAGGACACCATCATCCAGACCCTGGTCGAGGAGACCGGAGTCAAGGGCGTGTGGGAGCGCAACAACGTCCCGGTCCGCCTCCTGGAAGGGATGGAGCTCACCAGCGGCCTGTACTGGGGCGAGGTGCCGGACGTCATCCCCATCAACGAGAACGGGCTCATCATCAACGTGGACGTCAAGGGCGGCCAGAAGACCGGATATTACCTCGACCAGCGCGAGAACCGCGCCGCCATCGAGCCTTATTGCAAGGACGCGCGCGTGCTGGACGTCTTCACCCACACGGGCTCCTTCGCGCTGCACGCCTGCAAGTTTGGCGCGCGGGAAGTGACCGGCGTGGATATCTCGGAGCTGGCCGTGCAGTCCGCCCAGGAGAACGCGCGCATCAACGGGTGCAGGATGGCGAAGTTCGTCGCCGCCAACGCGTTCGACTACCTGCGCGACGCGTCCGACCGCGGCGAGAAGTACGACCTCATCATCCTAGACCCGCCGCCGTTCGCGAAGAACAAGGCCAACGTCGAGGGCGCGGCCCGCGGCCACAAGGAAATCAACCTGCGCGCGATGAAGATGCTCAACGACGGAGGCGTGCTCGTCAGCAACTCCTGCTCCTACAACATGACGACGGACCTCTTCCGCGCGACCCTCATCAGCGCGGCGCTGGACGCGCGCGTGACGCTGCAGTTCCTCGAATGGCGCAGCCAGGGCCGGGACCATCCCGTGCTGTCCACCGCGCCGGAAACGCAGTACCTCAAGTGCGTCATCATGCGGGTGCTGCGCTGAGGCGGCCTGAGCCGTCCCGGTGCGCGGCCGCGCCGAATCTTCCTGTCAAAAAGGGTCTGCGGACCTTTTTTGATTTATAGGCCTATACGCGCCCACTGATGCGTTCTGCCGCGCCCTTTTGGCCGGTAATACCGGGCTTTTCCTTGCCGGTTCGGGCAGGCATATGTATAATATGCCCATTATACGAAGGGGGGGCATGCGCATGGACATCGAAGCCGAGAAATCCAATTTCATCTGGGACGCGATTGAGCAGGACCTGGGCGAAGGGAAGTACGAGGCGGTGCGCACGCGCTTCCCGCCGGAGCCCAACGGCTACCTCCACATCGGCCACTGCAAGGCGATGGTGGCGGACTTCGTCACCGCCGAGCGGTTCGGCGGCGTGTGCAACCTGCGCTTTGACGACACCAACCCCGAAAAGGAAGAGACCGAGTACGTGGACGGCATCATGCGCGACATCCACTGGCTCGGCTTCGACTGGAAGGGCGGCCTGTACTTCGCGAGCGACTACTACCAGAAGTGCTACGACATCGCGGAGGACTTCATCCGCCGCGGCCTTGCCTACGTGGACGACCTGACCCAGGAGCAGATGCGCGAGTACAGGGGCACGCTGACCGAGCCGGGGCGCGACAGCCCCAACCGCAACCGCCCCGCGGAGGAAAGCCTGGACCTGTTCCGCCGCATGAAGGCGGGCGAGTTCCCGGAGGGCTCCTACGTGCTGCGCTCCAAGATCGACATGGCCTCGCCCAACATCAATATGCGCGACCCGGTCATGTACCGCATCCTCTTCACCGAGCACCACCGTACGGGCACCAAATGGTGCATTTACCCCATGTATGATTTTGCCCACGGGCAGTCCGACTCAATCGAAGGCGTGACTCACTCGCTTTGCGATATCAACTATGAAGATCACCGGCCCCTGTACGAGTGGTTCCTGCAAGAGCTGGAGATGTACAAGCCGCGCCAGATCGAGTTCTCGCGCCTGAAC
>DATHTQ010000353.1:0-5277 GCA_035463055.1 Candidatus Limnocylindria bacterium | reverse complement strand
GAGGCGGCGGGGATGCTGGGCGGCGCGTCCGGCTTCAAGAAACTGTCCGTCAAGGGCAAGTACAGATCGTTCGACGGGTTGGGCGTGGGCAACGAAGTTCTCGCCATCTGGAGGAACGCGGAGGGCTGCCTGTTCCGCGTGCGTGCGGACTACGGCCCCGACTTCTACAAAACCCCGTGGCTGGAGGCGTACGTCGCGCTGAGGGACGACGGCACGCTGGCCGGGGTGCGCCTTGGCGCGTACGCGGACCACACGCCCGCCTTCGCGGATATGCTGACGCCGGAATACCTTGACGCAGCGTACGCGGGCAAGCCTGCCTCGAAAACCTTCGAGGCGGACGCCGCCACAGGCGCTACCTTTACCTCCCAAGCCGTGCTCTACGCGGTGCAGGCGGCCGCCAACTACGCCGCGGGCGCGCTGCGCATCGGCGACGCGGACGCGCCGGACCCGCAGATGAAGCAGCTCATGGCCCAGGTGCCCGGGACCTACGAGAAAATGGCGGTGGACACTGCCTTCGCGTCGGCGCACGGCACGGCCCTCTATGCCGCGCGGGGGCAGGCGCAGGACGGCGCGCCGTTCGTCGCGCTGGTGGTCCGCTCCTCTTTTGTGCCGGAGGACCCGTTCAACAACATGGCCATGCCCACCTCCCAGATCTGGATCAACCCGGATACGGGCCGTGTCTTGCGCGCCGCCATGGTCTCCGGGCGCTTCTACGACGGGTTCGCGATGCCGCCGCAGCGCTTGGAGGCCTACTACGGCGTGGACATCACCGACGCATCCGTGTTCGACGGGTTCGAGGCCGGGCTTGTCACGGACGCGCCGGAGTTCGTCGTCAGCACCGCCACCGCGTCCTTCCCCGACACCCTGACGGGCGCCACCCCCGGCGGCAACGACACCTCCCGCGCCGTGCGCGCGTGCTTCATCACAGCCGCGCAGTATTATTGGGGGCACCTGAAGTAGTCGGAGGAACACCCCCAGCGAGCATACCCGCCATGCCAAAAACCCGGCCGCTCGCGCAGCCGGGCCTTTTTTGGTTCTCCCCCTCCCCGATTGCCGGAGAAGGGAAACCGGTCACTTCGGTATGCTAGCGAACCAGCACCCAGAGCTGGGGCTTATTCCCCCTTGGTGATCAGCGCGACGGGGGCGCCGATGAAGGGCTCGACGGCCTCGCCCTTGAGGAAAGCCAGGGCGTTCACGACGCCCAGCTCGCCCATCAGGGCCGGCTGCTGCTGGATGGTGCCGTACATGGTGCCTTCCTCGATGGCGTCCAGGGCGACCTGCTCCGCGTCGAAGCCGATGACGTACACGTCGGCGCGGCCCGCCTGCTGGAGCGCCTGCACGGCGCCGATGGCCATGTTGTCATTCGCCGCGAAGACGCCCTGGATGTCCGGGCGCGCGGTCAGCATGTTCTCCATGATGCCCATGGCCTTGGTGGTGTCCCAGTCGCCGATCTGGCTGTCGGCCACCTCGATGTCCGCGCCCGCGGCGGTGACCGCCTCGACGAAGCCCTGGTGGCGGTCGTTGGCGGCGCTGGCGCCGGCCATGCCCTGGATCTCGGCGAGGACGCCCTTGCCGCCCAGCAGCTCGATGAGCTTCTCGGTGGCGATGCGGCCGCCGTACACGTTGTCGGAGGCGATGTGGCTCACGACCTCGGCGCCGTTGACGCCGCGGTCGATGGAGATGACCTGGACGCCCCTGTCGAGCGCCATCTGCACGACGGCGGCGGCGGCGTCGCTGTTGACCGGGTTGTACAGCACGATGTCCACGCCCGCGGAGAGCAGGTTCTCCATGTTGGTCACGTCGCGGGCGGAGTCGTTGGCGCCGTTGAGGACGATGGTCTTCGCGCCCAGCTCGGCGGCCTTCGCCTCGATGGCCTGCTGCATGGTCACGAAGAAGGTGTTCGAGGTGTCGGACAGCAGCACGCCGATGGTGTATTCCTGCTCGGCGACGGCGGGGACGAGGGCGAGCGACAGCATCGCTGCCAGGGCGAGGGCCAGGATCCTTTTCATGGGTGGGTTCCTCCTTGTTCTTTATAGCAGGGGTGACCCCCTATGCTAACGCTGGTTCCTGCCGGTCCGCGCGTCCAGGAGCACCGCCAGCAGGATGACGGCGCCCTTGATGATGGTCTGGAAGTACGAGTCCACGCCCATCAGGGTCTGTATGTTGTTGAGCATCCCGATGATGAGCGCGCCCACGATGGTGTAGAGCACCTTGCCCTCGCCGCCGCGCAGCGACGTGCCGCCGATGACGACCGCGGCGATGGCGTCCATCTCGTAGCTCTGCCCGGCCGTCGGCGTGGCGCTGGCGACCCTTGCCGTGATGATGATACCCGCGATGCCCGCCATGAGCCCGCTGGCGGTGTAGGCGAGCATCTTGGTCCTGACCACGTCGATGCCGGAGAGCAGCGACGCCTCCTCGTTGCCGCCGATGGCGTACATGTGCCGCCCGAACGCCGTGTGGTTGAGCACGAAGTAGACCACCGCGAACACCGCCGCCATGAGGATGATGGGCACCGGCAGGTAGCCGCCCAGCAGCGTCGCCTGCCCCAGCGCGTTGAACACGGGCGCCCCGGCGTAGCGCGTCCCCGCGATGGACACCGCCGCGCCCCCGATGAGCACCAGCGTCGCGCCCCGGAAGATGGACAGCGTCGCCAGCGTCACGATCATCGGCTGCAGGCGGAAGCGGGCGATGAAGAAGCCGTTGAAGAACCCGGCGGCCATGCCGATGGCCAGCGCCGCCAGCACCGCCAGCGCGGCGGACCAGGGGCTCGCCGGCATGCGCGAGATGATGAGCGCGGCCATCGCGCCGGAGAACGCCAGCACCGAGCCCACCGAGATGTCGATGCCGCCCAGGAGTATCGCGAAGTACACGCCCGCCGCGAGGATGGCGTAGTGCGAGATCTGCTTCAATATGTTCGTGAAGTTCCCGACGGTGAAGAAGCGGGAGGAGAGCGCGGCGAACACCGCCGCGGTGGCCACGAGGATGACCAGCGGGCGGTACTCCGTCAGCAGCAGCTTGGTCACCCGGCGGCTGCGCTCGCTGTGCCGGTTGAAAGTCCGCAGGAACCAGAACCCCGCCCCCGCCAGCGCGAGGCCCGCGAGGATGACGGCGTAGTTCCACCGGAACAGGAACAGCTGCCCCGCGGGCGCGGACGCGAAGCGCGCGAGCAGCGCCTCCTTCTGGGCGGCGGGGATGATGAGCACGTTGCTGAACGCCTGGCTGGCGGCCACGGCGGCGAACGCGAGCGCGAAGCCCGCGGCGAGGAATACCAGGGTCAGGGCCAGGGCGAGCCGCTTGTTCATCCGACGTCCTCCGTGCGGGGGGCGCGCGCCGCGCCGAGTATGAGTTCCATGATGCGCTCCTGGGTCGCCTCGGCCCGGTCCAATTCCCCCATCTTGCGGCCCCCGTGCAGGACCATGACGCGGTCGGACATCCCCAGCACCTCCGGCATCTCGCTGGAGATCATCAGCACGGCCTTGCCCCGCTCCTTGAGGTCGCCGATGAGGTGGTAGATCTCCTTCTTGGCCCCCACGTCGATGCCGCGGGTGGGCTCGTCGAGGATGAGCACCTCGGGCTCGGTCATCAGCGCCTTGGAGAGCACGACCTTCTGCTGGTTGCCGCCGGAGAGGTTCTTGGCGCGCTGGCGCATGCCGGGCGTCTTGATGCGCATCTTCTGGATGTAATTGCCCGCGGCCTCGCGCTCGCGCCGCGCGTCGATGGCGCCGCGCCGCAGCAGCGCGCGCAGGCTGGACAGCGTGATGTTCTGCTTCACGTCCATCGTCATCACCAGGCCGTTGCGCTTGCGGTCCTCGGTCATGTAGTACAGCCCGCGGGCGATGGCCTGGCGCGGGTTCTCCGGCTTATACGGCTTGCCGAGCAGCTCCGCCTCGCCCGCGTCCCAGGGGTATAGCCCGTACAGGGTCTGGGCGAGCTCGGTGCGCCCCGCGCCCACCAGCCCGGTGACGCCCAGCACCTCGCCCTTCTTCAGCTCAAAGGAGATATCCTTCACGTGCGCGTTGGTGAGGCCCCGCACCCGCAGCGCCACGTCCGCCCCCTCGCCCCGGGTGTAGGGGAAGTGCTGGTCCAGCGGCCTGCCCACGAGCATGCGGATGAGCCCGTCCATGTCCAGCTCGCTGACGGGGACCTCGGCGATGAACTCGCCGTCGCGCAGCACCGTGGCCCGCTCGCAGATGCGGAAGACCTCCTCGAGCCGGTGCGAGATGTAGACGATGGCCTTGCCCTGCGCCTTGAGCTGCCGGATGACCGCGAAGAGGCTCTCCACCTCCTCGTCGGGCAGGGCGTCGGTGGGCTCGTCCATGACGATGACCTTCGCGTCCAGCAGCAGGGCCTTGGCGATCTCCACCATCTGCTGCTGCGCGATGGACAGCTCGCCCACCTGCTGGCGCGGGTCGATGCGCACGCGCACGAGGGCCAGCAGCTCGCGCGTTTTTTCGATCATGCCGCGCCGGTCCGTGCCGAACCTGCCCGTGAGCTCGCGCCCCAGGAAGACGGTCTCGTACACGCGCAGCTTTGGCACCAGGTTGAGCTCCTGGTGGATGATGGCGACGCCGCCCTCCTGCGCCTGGCGGGCGTTTTTGAACTCTATTTCCCTGTCGAGGAATGTGATGGTCCCGCCGTCCTTCTGGTAGACGCCGGTGAGCACCTTCATCATCGTGGACTTGCCGGCGCCGTTCTCCCCCAGCAGCGCCATGGCCTCGCCCTCGTAGACGTTGAGGCTGGCCTTGTTGAGCGCCAGGACGCCGGGGAACGCCTTGGTGAGGTCGCGCATGGAGAGGATGAGGCGGCCCATCTTCACCCCTTGTACAAATACTGTATCGGCCCGTGGATATTCTAGCGGGGCGAAGGGGGTTGGTCAAGGATGGGCGGGGCCGGCAGGCGCATGCCTGCAAAAAACAGGGGCGTTCCTCTTTGTTTTTAGACGTAGCCGAACGCGCGGGAAGGGCCGGTAAATTGATGGGTTGGGGGAATGCAGCCGGCTATACCCGACAAGGACGCATTACCGCGCTATCCCGCCGGGAATGGAATACGACTCATAGGGGAACAAATATACACAGGACGCAGCCAAAAATATAGAGATACGCCCCTGTGTTGGCCTTTTGATTCAGAAACACAGCATCAGTGCAGCAAATAAATATCAAAAAAGCTCGCAATCCGGCGAGCCTTCTCCTTGAATGGCCGCATGCTCTGTGAAGTTCGTTCTATCCAACGTGCCCAGTTTTTTCTCGCGCCCCTGTCGCGCGTCAACGACGATGCGCT
>DATHTQ010000352.1:0-9207 GCA_035463055.1 Candidatus Limnocylindria bacterium | reverse complement strand
TTCATATCCGTCCTTTTCGAGCGTGTATTTCAGGCCCTTGATGAGGATGGGCTCGTCATCCACCAGGAGTATGCGCTTGGCCATGGCGTCCATCCCTTCTATGACGGCGGGTTTACGTTCTTATATCCTGATTATATCGGCGCGGCCGTAAATTGCAAGCCAAACGCAATACCTTCTTCATCTTTTGGCAACATTTAGGCGCTCCCCGGCTCAGGAAAGCCGGAGATCGCCATTCGCCAGCGCGGCGCGCAGGCAAAGCCACGTCATCGCGGTGTCGAACCGCGCGTCGTGCAGCGCGCCGGACGTCCCGAACCACTGCGCGGCGCCCTCGGCGGCCATCTCGTCGGTCACGCCGTAGTACTGCGCCAGCTCCCCCAGCTTGGGCGGCTTGGGGCGGCCGGTCACGACCTTGCGCCGCATGTTCATGAGGCCCGACGCAAAGTTCATCGTGCATAGCGTCGGCACCTTCCGGAACTCCCGGCCCGCGCGCCTGAGCTCCGCGCGCAGGAAGCGCTCGTCGAAGGCGACGTTGTGGCCCACCAGCAGCCCGGCGGCGTCGAAGTCGCGCAGGACCTCCTCCGCGTCGTCCTCAAACCACCTGCCGCAGGAAAGGCCCGCCAGGGCTTCCCTGCTGAACCCGTGGATTTCCTGCGAGCCCTCGGACATCTCGTCCACGCAGAAGAAGAAGTTCTTCCCCTCCACGCGCTCCCCGTCCGCGATGACGTAGGCGAGCTGGCATATCTGGCCGGGGAAGAGGTCCGTCGTCTCGGTATCGAACACGATGAGCCGCATGCGTCACTCCCCCAGCCTTTCGATACGGTCGACGTCTTTCCTGCGCCCCAGCACCATGAGGCTGTCGCCCTCGCGCAGCACGGTCCCCGCGCCCACGTCCATATTCATTTCGCCGCCGCGGTACAGCGCCAGCACGGACACGCTGAACTGCCTGCGCACGTCGACTTCCCTGAGGGTCTTGCCGATCCAGCCCGGAGGGCAGTCGAGGTTCGCGATGACGTAATCGCCCTTGAGGTTGATGAGGTCCAGCACGTGGGGATTGATGATGGAATGGGCCAGGCGCTCGCCCATGTCCCTCTCGGGGAACACGACGCGATCCGCCCCCAGGCGGGCCAGCACCTTCGCGTGCATGGCGTCGGACGCCTTGCTGATGAGGTAGCGCGCGCCCATCTCCTTGCACATGATGGTCATCATGATGGAGTGCTGCAGGTCCTCGCCGATGGCGACGACCGCCGCGTCGAAGTTGCGTATGCCCAGCGAGCGCATGGCCTCCTCGTCGCCGGGGCCGATCTGCATGGCGTTGGTGACGTACGGCGCGATGGCGTTGACGCGCTCCTCGTCCGTATCCACGGCCAGCACTTCATGTCCCAGCTCCGCCAGCTTGCGCGCCAGCGCGGAGCCGAACCGCCCGATGCCGAAAATGACGAATTGCTTCCTGTCCCTGTTTGCCATGGTTATCCTCCGTCCTGAACAGCCTTACCCGACGATGACCTGCTCGACCGGGTACCGGGGCCCCGGGCATTTGGCGCCGCTCGCGCGCCCCAGGCTCAGCATGATCGTCAGCGGGCCTACGCGCCCCAGGTACATCAGCAGGATGAGCCAGAGCTGGGTCCCGGCGCCCAGCGCAGCGGTCTGCGTCGTGCTCAGCCCCACGGTCGCCAGCGCGCTGGTCTCCTCGAACAGCAGGTCGATCACCTCCTGGCTGCCCGCCTGCTCCGACGACGTCATGAGCACGCTCCCCGCGGCCAGCAGCAGCAGGCTGATGAAGAAGATGCCCAGCGCGGTCCTGACCAGGGTCGGCGCCAGCCTCCTGCCGAACACGCTGACGTCCTCGCAGCCCCGGAACAGGCTGCGCACGAGCAGCACCAGCGTGAACAGCGTCGTCGTCTTGACGCCGCCGCCGGTGGAGGCGGGCGACGCCCCGATAAACATGAGGAAGATGGTGACCAGCTTCCCCGCGTTGCGCATCGACGCCTGGGGGAAGGAGTTGAACCCGGCGGTCCTGGCCGTGACCGACTGGAACCACGCGTTCATGATCCTGGAAGCCGTCCCTGCGCCGCCCCGGGCCAGCGTCTCCGGGTTGTCCCATTCGAGCAGCGCCACCAGCGCAGTGCCGGTCACCAGCAGGACAGCCGTCGCGGCGAGCACGACCTTGGAGTGCAGGTGCAGCTTGCGCAGCGAAAAGCGGTTGTCCATCAAGTCCGCCAGCACCGCGAACCCCAGCCCGCCCAGGATGATGAGCACGGAAAAAGGCAGCAGGATGGAGGGCGATTCCTGGTACGCGCTCAGGCTGCCCGCCGCGCCGAACAGGTCGAACCCGGCATTGCAGAATGCGCTGATGGCGTGGAACACCCCATAGTATACGCCGCGCCAGAACCCGAACAGGGGGATGAACTGCGTGGCCAGCCACACGGCGCCAACGATCTCGATGGTGAACACGATGACCATGAACTGCAGCGTGACGCGCACGGACCCGGACAGCGCGGGGAGGCTCATCGTGTCGTGCAGCAGCATGCGCCCGCGCAGCGAGATGCGCCGCCCGGCGAGCACCAGGATGGAGGTCACGAAGAACATGAACCCCAGGCCGCCCACCTGGATGAGCGTCAGGATGACCAGCTCGCCGAACAGGGAATAGCTCCCCGCGGTGCTCACGACCGTCAGCCCCGTCACGCACACCGCGCTGACGGCGGTGAACAGCGCCTGCAGGGGGGTGATGCGGATGTCCCCCTGGGACGCGATGGGAAGCAGCAGCAACATCGTTCCAATCACGATGATGACCAAAAAGCCCGCCGCCAGCACCTTGGACGGGCTCATCGGGGCCTTATTGTGGTTTGTCAGCATCTTCTTCCCGCAATCGCGAAGTCCCGGGCAGGGATGCGCGCCAGGGGCTCCCCTGGCGCGGCACGTTCACTGCGCGGCACGTACGGTTTCAGCGCGCGGTGGGCGCGTTCTCCCCGCCGTCGTCCTCTTCGCCCTCGCCTTCCTCATCCTCATGCTCGGGGAAGAAGGGCTGCTGGCACTCGGGGCAGAGGTAGTCCTCCTCGAAATCGAAGTCCGTGATGTCGAAGCCGGTCTTGAAGCCGCAGTGCGGGCACTCGTACTCGACCAGCGAATCGCCGCCGATCCCGCCGTCTTCGTCATCCTCGTCCTCGTCGTCCTCGTCGTCGAAGTCCTCGTCGTCCTCATCCTCGAAGACTGCGTCCTCCAGGTCGGAAAGGTCCTCCTCGATGCCGTCGAGGTACTCCTCCATCTCCTCCTGGGTCTCGGCAAGCTCCTCGATCTCCTCGGCCATGCTGTCCAGCACCTCGAGCATCTGCAGCAGCAGCCTCTGCTCCTGCGTGTCGCCCTTGAGCTCCATCCCGTCGGCCAGGCCCTTGAGGTAATGCACCTTCTTGCTCAGGTCTCCCATGCTGCCCTCCTACTTCCTTGGTGTCAGGCCCGGGACAGGTATTCCCCGGTCCTGGTGTCGATCCGGATCACTTCGTCAATGTTGATGAACAGGGGCACCATCAACGTATACCCGGTTTCCGTCGTCGCGGGCTTGTATGTGGTCGTGGTCGTGTCGCCCTTGTAGCCTGGCTCGGTCTGCGTGATGCGCAGGTCCACGAAGTTCGGGGCTTCCACCGAGAACGCCGATCCCTTGAAGAACCGGATGTTCACGTTCGTGTTTTCCTTGACGAACTGGATGGCCTCCTCGACCTGGCCCTTGTTGAGCGGCATCTGCTCGAAGGTCTCCGGGTCCATGAAATAGTAGAGGTCTCCGTCGTTGTAGAGGTACTGCATCTCCTTGGACTCGATGATCGCGCGGGGCATCTTGTCCGAGGGGTTGAACGTGCGCTCCACGACGGCGCCGGTCATGATGTTCTTGATCTTCGTGCGGACAAACGCCGCTCCCTTCCCGGGCTTCACGTGCTGGAAGTCCACGATGGACCAGACGCCGTCCTCCCATTCGATCGTGATGCCTTTGCGGAAATCGCTTGCCGTAATCATGACTGCCCTCCAAATGTTGGTTTGATTTTACAGGATCCTGAGGTCCCTGGATGCGCCCGCCAGCGAGCGGGCCCCGGTTTCGGTGACGACGCAGGTGTTCTCGATCCGTACGCCGCCCAGCCCCGGCACGTAGATGCCCGGCTCGACGGTGATGACGATCCCGGGCTCCAGCACGTCCGTGCTGGTCTGGTTGAGCCGCGGCTCCTCATGGATGTCGATGCCGACCGAATGCCCGAGGCCGTGGCCGAACATGTCGCCGTAGCCCGCGTCCCCGATGATTTTGCGCGCGATGGCGTCCACCTCGCGGCAGGGCTTCCCGGGCGCGAGCGCGTCCTGGCAGGCGGCCTGCGCCTCCTGGACGATGGCGTAGATCTTCGCCATTTCCGCCCCCGGCTGTCCCACCGACACGGTGCGGGTGATGTCCGCGCAGTAGCCGCCGTACTTCGCGCCGAAGTCCAGCGTGACCATGTCGCCTTCCTGCACGCGCCGCTCCCCGGGTATCGCGTGGGGGAGCGAGCCGTTGGGGCCGGAGGCGACGATGGTGTGGAACGCCGCGGCCTGCGAGCCGAAGTCCAGCAGCAGGTCCTCCAGCGCGCGGCGGATGGCGATCTCGGTCATGCCGGGCTTGATGACGCCGCAAATCTCTTCAAACGCGCGGGAGGAGATGTCGTTGGCCTTCTCCAGGAGCGCCAGCTCCTGCGCGTCCTTGACGCGGCGCAGCGCCTCGGGGGCCATGTCCAGCGCCTCCAGGGCGATGTCGCCCAGCGCGGCGGACAGCCTCGCGGCGTCGCGGACGGTCACCTCATCGTCCTCGTAGAGGGCCTTGCCCAGCCCCGCGTCCCGCAGCAGGCGGGCCGCGATCTGCGCGTGGCTGACCTTCGGGGAGACCGACTCCACGGCAAAGCCCGGCGATTGCTGCCGGGCTTGCTCGACGTAGCGGAAATCCGTCACGATGGCGCGAATGCCCGGCGCCAGCACCAGGAGGCCCTCCCCCGTGAACCCGCTGAGATAGAACATGTTGGAGGGCTTGTGGATGAGGATGCCGGCGCTTCCCCTGCCCTTGAGGGCCGCCTCGAGCCGCCTGGTCCTGTCTTCCATCCTTCGCCCTCCCTTGAAAAAACCATTAGCTATACTACCATATGCCCGGCGCGTTTTCCAGCGCAAACCGGGCCGAAATGACGCGAACCGCCCGCGGCGCCCTACTGGGCGTTGGTGCGCCGGTCGTACGCTTCCCACAGCGGGGCATAGATGCGCACGGACGCCTCGTGCTCCTGCAGGGAGCGCGAGAAGTGCAGCTCGCCCGTGTCGGGGTCCTTGGAGGAGAAGTACAGGTACCCGTCGCGCAGGAACTGCTCGTCGGGGTACAGCGCCGCGCGGATGGCGGCGGGGGACGGGCTGCAGATGGGCCCGGGGGGCAGCCCGCGCACGCGGTAAGTGTTGAATGGGGAATCCACCGCGAGGTCGGCCTGCGTGAGCGCCATGCGGGTCGTGCCCGTCACGTACTTGATGGTGACGTCGCTGCCCAGCGCCATGTCCCGCTTCAGCCTGCCGTGGAATACCGCGGACACCTTCTCGAAGTCCGCGGTCTTGGCTTCCTTCTCGATGATGGACGCGAGGGTGATGACCTGGTCCATGGTCATCCCCAGCTCCTCCGCGCGGGCGTGGTACGCCTCGGTGAACACGGCCTCGGTCTGCGAGAGCAGCTTGCGGATGATGTCGTCGGCGCTCGCGTCGGTATAAACCTCGTAGGTGTCCGGCGCGAGGTACCCCTCCAGCGCGTACCTGCGCCGGGAGGCCGAGCCGGAGGCGAGCACGTCCGCGATGTAGTACCAGGCGGCGAAGTCCCGCCCGGTCCTGGCCTTCTCCAGGAACGCGGCCTTGTCCCGGATGAACCCCTCGCGCAGCAGGTAGTCGGCGGTCTGCTCCACCGTCCATCCCGGGATGACCGTGACGCTGCGCACGATGGGCTTGCCGTCGCCGCGGGTGAGGCGCTCCGCGATCTCGCCGATGGTCATGCCCCTGGTGAGCGTGTACTCGCCTGCCTGGATCTTCTGCCCGAACCCCATGAAGTCGGCGTAATACTTGAACACCGACCGGTTGCGGATGAGGTTCTGGTTCTGCAGGTTGTTGGACACGCGGGTCAGGCTGTCGCCCGGGGCGACCGAGAACGTGACGCTGGCGGTGTCGCCCGGCTTGGTGGGGTCGATGAGCACGCGGCTCACCTGCCTCCACCCGAAGGAGATTCCCCCGATGAGCAGCAGCGCCGAGCAGGTGACGATGAGCACTGGCCGAAGGATCCCCCAAAGCCAGCTGTACCAGTACAGGCCGAACTCGCGCTCGCGCACGAGCGACTCGTGCGTATAGTCCGGGGGCGGGTCGCGCCTCATGTTTCCAGCATCCCGGGCAGGTCCATGCTCATGCCCGCCGCCTTCGCGATGATGCCGTAGATGTCGGCGAGCGCCTGCTGCAGGCGCATCTCGGCCAGCAGGTAGCGCGACGTGTCGGTCCCGGCGTAGAGCAGCGAGGCGATCTGCTGCAGCCGATGCATGTCCTCGGCGTCGGCGCGTTTTCCGCCCAGGGCGGAGGCCTGCGCCGCGATCTGCAGGCGGCGGTATTCCTTCAGCAGGGCGCTGGTCGTCTCGCTTTCCTCGACCACGGCCTTGAGGCGCCGGTACTCGGTGGCCTCCGGCGATTCCCTGAGCTGTCGCGCAAGCTCGTGCGCGGCGCTGTAGTCCATCTTCCCCCCTATATCAAAAGCCGCGGAGTCCGGGCGCTGCCCTTCCTCCACGGCTCATGATTTTACCATACTCAGCCCAGGTCAACAATCACCGGCAGGACCATGGGGTTGCGCTTGATCTTCTCGCTGAGGAACCGGCGCAGGTCGTCCTTGATGCGGTTCTTGATCGTCGCCCAGTCGCTTCCGCTGATCTGCTCGTAGGAGTCGATGATGCGGCGGACCACCTCGCGGGCCTGCTCGATGATGTCCTCGTTCTCCCGCACGAACACGAACCCGCGCGAGATGATGTCCGGCCCGGAAATGAGCGTGTTCTGGGACCTGTCGTACGCCATGGCGACGATGATGAGGCCCTCCTGGCTCAGGTGCTTGCGGTCACGGAGCACCGCGTTGCCCACGTCGCCGATGCCCAGCCCGTCGATGAGGATGGTCCCGGTCGGGACGGAGCCGGCGATGGTGAGGGCATCCTCGTTCATCGCGATGATCTGCCCCGCCTCGGGCAGGACGATGTTCTCCCGCGGCATGCCCATGGACTCCGCGAGCTCGGCGTGCTGCCACAGCATCCGGTACTCGCCGTGCACGGGGACGAAATACTTGGGCTTGACCAGCCGGTGGATGAGCTTGATCTCCTCCTGGCAGGCGTGGCCCGAGACGTGCACCTCGGCCAGGGCGTCGTAGATGACCTCTGCGCCGGAGCGGTACAGCTGGTCGATGACGCGGGAGACGAGCACCTCGTTGCCAGGGATCGGCGTGGCGGACACGATGACCTTGTCCGACTGCTTGATCTGCAGCTTGCGGTGCTCGGCGAACGCCATGCGGGTCAGCCCCGCCATCGGCTCGCCCTGGGATCCCGTGGTCAGCACCAGGATCTGCTCGTCGCGGTAGCGGTCCAAATCGTCCATCTCGATGAGGTTCTCGCGCGGTATCTTGAGGTAGCCCAGGTCCATCGCGACGGTGCTGACGTTGATCATGCTGCGCCCGATGAAGCACACCTTGCGCCCGAACGCGACGGCGGTGTCCACGACCTGCTGGACGCGGTGGATGTTGCTCGCGAACATCGCGATGATGACGCGGCCGCGGGCGGTGGAGATCTGCTCGGTGAACGTCTCGGCGACCTTTTTCTCGCTCATCGTGTAGCCGGGGCGCTCCACGTTGGTGCTGTCGCACATCAGCGCGAGCACGCCACGCTCGCCGATGGCCGCCAGCGCGCTCAGGTCGATGACCTCGCCGGTGGCGGGGGTGAAGTCCACCTTGAAGTCGCCGGTGGCGACGACGGTGCCCGCGGGGCAGGTGATGGCCAGCGCGTACGCCCCGGCGATGGAGTGGTTGACCCGGATGAACTGCACCGAGAAGCAGCCCAGCTGGACCGTTTCGCGGGGGTTCATCGGGAAGGCCTGGTAGTTGGTGATGCGGTGCTCGCGCAGCTTGCTCTCGATGAGCGCAAGGGTCAGGCCCGAGCCGTAGATGGGCACGTTGAGCTTGTCCAGCACGTAGGGCGTCGCCCCGATGTGGTCCTCGTGCCCGTGGGTGAAGACAAAGCCCCGGACCTTGTCCTTGTTGGCCAGAAGATAGCTGATGTCGGGGATGACCAGGTCGATGCCCAGCATGTCCTCCTTGGGGAAGATGGACCCGCAGTCCATCACGATGATGTCGTTCTCGCACTCGAACACGGTGATGTTCTTGCCGATCTCATCAACGCCTCCCAGCGGCAGTATCTTCAGCTGCGGTTTCGTAGACACAGTTCCCTCCTTGGGTAAAAAATCAAAATAATCCATAAAACGCCTTCGCGTTCTCAGTCAAGTCCTCAATGCCGGGCTCAGGCTGACCTTCAGCTTGCCTCGTCCGCCCTGGTGACGCTGACGATGCGGGGCTGCCAGCCCCGGTTGCCGCCCAGCCGGCGGTCAATGGCCCTGAGGGCAATAATACCCAGGCCCAGCCCCGCCGCGGCGCCCAGCGCGGTGTGCAGGTCGCTCGAGGGGTACAGGGCAGTCCCCGCCCACATGCCCAGGATCAGCGTGACCAGGGGCAGGGCGTAAGTGACCAGCGATGCCTTGAGCACCCGCGCGTCCGGCATCTCCACCTCGACGGTGTCGCCTTCCTGCGCCGCGCCCCGGAGCGTCACGACGGAGTCCCGCCCCGTGCCGCACATCCCGCAGTCCGCGCACGCGCCCATACGGCTGAAACAGACTTTCAGGGTTTCCCCCTCGGCCTGGATGACTTTTCCGGTTCTGATCATATATACCCTCGCAGTACCCTGCCCAACAGCATACCATATGCCGCAGGTGAAGTTCAACAGCCAAGTGAAAACCCTCCGTTGTTGGCGGAGGGTTTGTTGGGGACCGGCGGCGACCTGCTCTCCCGGGCCGTTTCCAGCCAAGTACCATCGGCGCTGAAGGGCTTAACTTCTGTGTTCGGTATGGGTACAGGTGATCCCCTTCGCCATTGCCGCCGGAATCCTCTTTGGCGCGGGA
>DATHTQ010000351.1:0-15320 GCA_035463055.1 Candidatus Limnocylindria bacterium | reverse complement strand
CTCCCACCCGGACGGTCGGCGAACGGCTGGACACCGACATTGCCGGGGTGCGGTTCAGCCTCATCCCTATCTCCGCCGAGACGCGGGACCTCCTGCTCGTCTGGCTGCCGGAGAAGGACGTGCTCATCGCCATCGGCCTGCTCTACGAGGCGTTCCCCGCCCTGACCACCATGCGCGGCAGCCGCCAGCGGGACGCGCTGGACTACGTGACCAGCCTGAAGCTGTGCCGGGGCCTGGACCCCGAATACCTGGTCGTGCTGCACGGCCCCAACCCGGTCACCTCGGGGAAGGACAACGTGCGGCAGTACCTGACCAACTTCAGCGACGCCATCCAGTACCTCAACGACCAGACCGTCCAGTACCTCAACCGCGGCTACACGGCGGAGAAGATGATGGACCTCATCGAGCTGCCGCCCCACCTCGCCTCCAGCCCCTACCTGCAGGAAACCTACGGCCTGAAGGACTGGGATATCATCCACCTCTTCCGCTACTACCGCGGGTACTACACGGGCGAGGTCCGCGACCTGTTCCCCCAGTCCACCAGGAGCGAGGCGGAGATGTCCGCCATGCTGGCGGGCGGGGTGGAGGCGCTGGCCCTCAAGGCCGCGGAAGCGCTGGGGCAGGGCAGCCTGGAGTGGGCCCTGCGCCTCGCCGACGACGCGCTGGTGCTGGAGCCGGGGCACGCCGGGGCGTTCGAGACCAAGAAGGCGGCAATGCGGGCGCTGGCGGAGGAGACAATGAACTCCCAGGCGCGCAACATGCTGCTCTCAGAATACGTGCTGATGACGGGGCAGCTGCAGTCGCCCTTCCCGGTGGGCGACCCCGGGGCCATCTTCGCGCGCATGGGCGACAACGCCGTAGGGCTCATGCCACTGGACACCCTTCACCGCATCATGGCCGTCAGCCTGAACGCCGCGAAGTCCGCCGAGACGGACGTCGCCGCCGGCCTCACGCTGACCGACGCCGAAGGCCAGGGGCCGGGCCGCTACACGCTCAACGTCCGCCGGGGCATCCTGGAGGTGGACCCGCCCTACGACGTCGGGGAGGGGTTCGCGCTGTCCACGGACACCCTCACGTGGAAGCAGCTCGTCCTGGGCAAGCTTTCCCCCGCGGACGCCGTCGCGGCGGGCAAGGTGGACATCACCGCCGGGGCCGCCGAGGACTTCTACGCCTTCATGGGCCTCTTCGACTGACGGGCGAGTGGCCGGGCCGGCGTTCTCTCATGGTCATGCCGGATGGAACCGAACCCTTGTCCCAACCCCAGGCCAACGACGTTGCCAAAGCTCGCCCGCGCAAAGCGGCGGCCCGCATGGGCCGCCGCTGATAATTTCCTGCGTTACTTGCCTTTCTTCCCGCCCTTTTCCTTTTCCTCCGCGGGCGGAGCCGCTTCTTCCTCCGCAGCAGGCTCCGCAGCCTCTTCGGCGGGCGTCTCCTGTGCAGCTGCCGCGGCGGGCTCTTCCTCCCGGACCTTCGGGTGCGCGACGGCCAGGACCAGGCGCTCCGGCTCCGTCAGGGCGGTGACGCCCTTGGGCAGCTTCAGGTCCGCGACGGTGACCTGGTCCCCCGGCTCCATGGCGCCCACCTCGACGTCCACGGACGCGGGGAAGTCGCCCGGCAGCCCCTTCAAATGGAGGGTCTCCAGGTGCTGCAGCAGCTCGTACCCGTTGTGGATGAGGTCGTCCCGGCCCCGGACGTGCACGGGGATGTCCCCCGTGGTCTCCTCGGTCAGGGACACCGCCTGGAAGGTCACGTGCAGCCAGTCCCCGGACAGCGGGGCGCGCTGGAGCTCGCGGACCATCGCCGTGTACGAGGTCTTCCGGTCCGCCTGGAGCTTGAATACGCTGGACATCCCGTTGGCGACGAGCGCCTTGCGGAACTCCTCCCTGCGCAGCGAGAAGCTGACGGCGTCGCCGCCTTTTTGCGACATCGAGGCCGGCAGGAAGCCGTCCCTGCGCAATTGGTTCATGGCGCCCTTGCTTCCCCTTTCCCTCGGCGTGATCTCCAGCTTGATGGGTTTGGCCATATGTCCACCTCCCGTGTGTTCGTCCGGATGCCGCTGCCGGGGAATGGGTGCCCCCTGCGGACGCGCCTCCGATGCCTTTTTCCCCGACCGTCCCATTAGATATACCCAGTCGGGGGGATGGGAGGAACCGCCCCCAAACGCTCCTCCCGCCGCTGCGGGGAACGGGGCGGAGGCGGGGGAGCGCACCCCGCCCCGCCGGGCCCAAAAAAGAAGCCGCGTATGCCCGCGCAAAAAAACGCCGGCGGTGCCGGCGCTCTCCCTGCGGGGATCTCTTCATATGCAGGCGGGTGGATAGCCGGAGGCCTGTATCCCGGCAGCGGCGCTCAGTCCAGCAGCGTAAACGGCGAGAACTTGTAGAAGTCCAGCGCTCCCCTTGCCATGCAGAGCGTCACGAGGTTCGTATAGTGCCTGACGTCGTACGTCGCCTTTTCGCTCAGGGCCCTCTTCCCCTGAAGGGGGAGGGTGCCGGTTTTCAGGTTCTCTTCACTGATGGCCGACTTGACGGCTTCCTCGAACCTGCCGGTCATGTAGACGATGATTTCGCACAGCGCCGAAAAGGCCGCGTCCAGCCCGATCTCCGAAATGACCGGGCTGAGTATCTCGGAAAAGAGGACCTTCACCTTGCCAAGCGGCAGGATGGGCTTGAACATGTCGATCAGGATGTAGTAGATGACCTGCTCCCTGGTATAGAAGGAATAGTTGCTGTTCTTCACCTCATGCCCGTCGGGGAGCAGATTCTCGTTCAGGTAGGAGATGAACATCCTCCTGGTGACCTCGACGTTGACGGACCGCAGGTATTTTTCCACCTTGGAATAGTTGACGTGGTCGGGAACCTTCGCCAGGTCGATCGAGCCGTACTTCTGCTTTACCTTGGCTGAAATCCCCGCGGCGACGTTGCTGACGACGTCCCCGACCCCTCCGGCCATCCAGTCTGCCGCTTCCGCGTCCAGATCAATGTGCATGAATGCCCGCTCCCACCTTCTTTTTTGGTCCCCGCTCACCTGTGGTACTTCTTGTCCGCTTTCTTCGGGAGTTGCCTGACGCCCATCCTGAGCTGCTGCAGGGTGGCCTTCATCTCGTTCCCGGCCATTTCCGCCGTTCCCGTGGTGTCCCTGGCCGAGGCGGTCACCCTTTGCCCCGTGGAGGCCGCGTACCTTGCTGGGCCATCCGCCGTGCGGTACACCGCTTTCCTTGATTCCTCCGGCTTGCTGCCATATATGTCTTCCATATTGTATCTCCTTTGTGTCCCGGGTCCTGGGCGCGTCCCGGCTCGTTCCGGGGACCGGATAACAGGGGCTTCCCTGACATGGTTCCCGGCGCTGCGGGAAGTTGCGCCATGGTATTCATCTGGTGTGGCTGCGCCTGGGCGCAATATGAAGAGGATATGCCTGTGCCTCCCCCATGTCAACGCCCCGCGGCCAGTCCGTGCGATTGCCCCTCCCGGGGCTTGTGCCTGTTCGGGCCGCTGTCGTATGCCGGCGGGTCCGGTGTCCGGAGTCCTTAGGCCGGCGGCGTTGCGGGACGCGGTCAGCGCCGGATGCCCGCCCTCTGGGCCTTCCGGCTGCGGGTTACGTTGAGCAGGATGACGAGAACCGCGGCGATCAGCAGCACGTGGATGGAGCCGCCCAGGGTCGTGGGCGTGAGCAGCCCCAGGACCCATATGGCGAACAGCATGAATGGCAAGGTCCAAAGCATGTTTCCCTCTCTTCCTTTCCCGGTCTCCCGGGAAGCCCTCCACGCCCTGGCGGAGACCGGGCGCTGCCAGGCACGTGATGGATTCGTCCGTGTTGTTTGAGTCGTACGCTGCGCTACACTCCCCGCCCGCCCCGCGCATCCTCCCGCGCACCCGGGAACCCGCGTCCCGGCTGGCGGCCGCTTGCCTCCGCCCCGTCCATACGGCGCGGTTCATTCACGGCGCGCCCTTGGCATTCGGCGGATGGATGGCGGCGCTGGGTGGGTTGTGCGCGGGCGATGCTGCGGCTCCTCGCCGGCTGTGCCGCTTGTCGTGCAAATTTTGTACAAACTTACACTTAGATGTTACACTTATTTGTTCATATTAAACAGAAAAATGTAAATTATAAACACACGCAGGAGTTCGCCAGCAACGGTTGAACCGAAAGCCGGAGGGCCGCCAGCCATGCCCGGTCCGGGGCGGCGGCTTGGATGCCGCGGCTGGGTGGCGAGTCCATAAGGCCGCCCCGTATGCCGGCATGCACGCGGCGCCAACGCGTGGCAACCCGAAAACCCAGCAAGGCGGTATTTGAAAAGCCGGAGCCGGAATGCATCCCGTGACCCCTGCTGAGAGGCTGAAGGCGCTTCCCAACCGCTGCCACAAAATTTCTTTTTCCATGTAAAACCCTTTGTATACCCCGTTTTCGGCGGTTTTGGTAGAAAATAAAAAATATTTGTCTAAATTTGCTTTACATAGCTGGATTTTCAGTATATACTTCTACAATAGTGTAACACTTACTAGTATCACCTTAAGGACTTCGGTCCTGTGCACCGCACCTCCCAAAACCGTTCCAAACGCCAGCGAGAAGGCCGCCCTTCCCAACATTTCAAAGTGTACGCACATGTCCTCTCAAAATGGAATATGGAAGGGAAGCAGCCATGACATCAACCGATACAGGGGCGTTGTTGGAGTTCCGGTGTCCAAGCCCCCACGCGAGCCCCACGTTGGGCAGGATCCTCATGGAACACAGGATAACCCCCTCCCAGTACGCGGAAACGATGAAACTGCTGGACAGGTTCCTGCAGTGCCGCATCCGCGGGGAAGAGCTCCGCCGAAGGGATTTTGAGGAAGGCCTGGCCCGCATATTCTCCCAGGACGAGGGGAACGTCCATCGTTTCTTCCATGTGCTGGCGCGCATCGTGGTGGAAAACAAGCTCTGGTTCGCTTCCCGCGCCGTGTTCCGCCGCAGATGAACCGCAGGGCCCTGCGCCCGGACCGCCGTTTCCCGCGAGCCAGCCCTGATACCGGAAGGAGACCTATGAACGATTTACATTGCCCCCATGCCCGTGCGGGTATGCAGCCATGAACGCCGATGATATCCACAACGCCGCCATGCGGTACGCCGCGGATAAGTCCCAGGAATCGTTGGATGACGCGGTCATCGTATCCCTCCCGCTGTGCCATGCCATCGCCGCGCGGTTCGCGGCGCGCGGCGTCGAGCTCGAGGACCTGCGCCAGGTGGCGGCGATGGCGCTGTTCAAGGCGCTCAACGGCTTCGACCCGGGCCGCGGCCTGAGGTTCACGACCTACGTGACGCCCACCATCACCGGCACCCTGCGCAACTACATCCGGGACCGCGCCCAGATCGTCCGCATCCCCCGGGGCCTCCGGGAGCAGGGCATCCAGGTGGACAGGGCGGTGGAAAGCCTGGGCCAGGACCTGCACCGCGAGCCGACCGCACCCGAGGTCGCAGAGCGCCTGGGGTGGAGCGTGGAGCAGGTCATCGTCGTGCAGTCCTCGCGCACGAATTCCCAGACCGTGTCGCTGGACGCGGAGGACGAGAACGGCATCAACGTCTTCGACCACCTGGGCGAGCAGGAGCCCGGCTTCGAGGCCTTCGAGCTGCGCGAGGACCTGGACGCCGCTATGCAAACGCTCAGCCCGCAGGAGAGCACGCTGGTCCGGCTGCGCTATCAGGAGCGGCTGAGCCAGCAGGCCACCGCCCGGGCGATGAACCTCGCCCAGATGCAGGTTTCACGCATGGAGCGGCGCGTGCTGCGCGGGCTGCGGGGCGTCATGCAGGTTTCCTGACCGGGCAGCCCTGCGGGTCCGGCCGGGGCCAAAGGCCGCGGGGCCGCGCCCGCGAGGCCGGCTTCACGGCTTTTAGCCGTTGGGTATCGCCGCGTCGTATCCGCGTGCGTCGGCATCATGCCGGCGCATTTTCCCGCACCGCAAGGGGCCCGGGAAGCGGGGTTTAGCGGGCAGCCGTCCGAGTTATGTTCATTTTATGGGTCCAAAGACGAAGTTGGACAAATAAAAGGAGGATAACATGGAAGGATTGAAGGGCAAGATCATCATCATCACAGGCGGGGGTTCAGGCCTGGGCCAGGAGACCGCGCTGCGCCTCGCGAAGGAAGGGGCGCGCCTGGTGCTGGTCGACCTGAACCCCGAGGGGATGGAAGAGACCCGCGGGAAGATCGCGGCCCAGTACCCGGACGCGGAGGTGCTGGCCATAGAGGCCAACGTATCCAGCGATGCGGACGTGAAGCGTTACGTGGATGAGACGATGTCCCGTTTCGGCCGCATCGACGGTTTCTTCAACAACGCGGGCATCGAGGGCAAGCAGAACCTGACGGCGGATTATGGCACGGACGAGTTTGACAAGGTCATCGGCGTCAACCTCAACGGCGTGTTCTACGGCCTGAAGCACGTGCTGCCCATCATGCGGCAGCAGGGTTCCGGCTCGGTCGTCAACACCGCCTCGGTGGGCGGCATCCGCGGCGTGGGGCACCAGTCCGGATACGCCGCCAGCAAGCACGGCGTCGTCGGGCTCACCCGCAATTCCGGGGTGGAATATGCCGAGTTCGGCGTCAGGGTCAACGCCATCGCGCCCGGCGCGATCATGACCCCGATGGTCGAGAACTCGCTCCGGCAGCTGGACCCGGACGACCCCATGGGGGCCGGCGAGGCGTTCGTGAGCGCCAACCCCGCCAAGCGGTTCGGAAGGCCCGAGGAAGTGTCCGGCGTGGTCGCGTTCCTGTTCTCGGACGAGGCCACCTTCATCAACGCGGCGGTCATCACCATCGACGGGGGCCAGAGCTACAAGTACTGACGCCGGCCGGGAAGCGCCCCGCCCGGGGGCCTTATGACAAAAAGAAGGCCGCGGCTGTCGCCGCGGCCCCTTTTCCGTACAACTGCGCCTGTACGGGCGTCAGGCCCCCGGTCCCGGCCGGCAGCCAACCGGCACGCCCTCCCGGCCCCGGGGCAGGGCGGACCGTGCCGCGCAGGAAAAGCATCCTTTGGTTCCCGCGTACCGCCGCGCCGGCGCAGACCGCGGATCCTATATCCGCCGCGGGTTTCGGCCCTTTCCCGCACCGCGGCATTGTGATATAAGCATCACATTGGCCCGGCGCGCCCGGGCGGCGCCCCGGGAAACACGAATCGCGGCATCCGTTCATACATTCCCGTTTGTGGGTTCAGCGAAAGGAGCAACCGTGGGAGAACTGCATGACAGGCGTACCCCGGGAGTCCTGAGGGCCGCCGCGCTGCTGGTCCTGGGCGTCCTCTACCTCCTCCTCGTCGCGTCCGCGTTCATATTCCCCGTGGACCTCGCTTCGGGCAAAGCCATGCAGTACGCGCTGCACGCCGCCGTCATCCTGACCGCGCCGGCCTACGTCCTGTTCGCCGACGCAGTGTACGGCGCGGAGGGGGACCGCGGGAACGGCCGTCCGGCGCTCATCTTCGCCGCCATGTTCGCCGTCCCGGTCCTGGCGGCGCGGGGCGTGGGCATCGCCGCCATTTCCTTCGATGAGCTCTATTCCCCCGCCAGCGTCCTCAATTTCTACGCGCCGGTGTCCGTCACCCGCACCGTCGAGCTCGTCGCGTGGACGACGTGCTTCCCTCTGTCCATGGTGTTCCTGGCGCGGGTCTTCTTCCGGCAGGGGGCGCGCGTGCTGGCCTGGCTGTGCGCGCTGTCCGCCGCCTGCTGCTTCGCGGCGTTCCCGACCCTCGCCTCGCCCAGCCTCGTGTTCCTGTTCATCGGCATCATGGGGTGGGGCGTGCTGTTCCTCGCGGTCGCCGCCGGATACCTCGCCCTGCTGCTGCGCCGCCGGGCGCGGAAAGCCGCGCCCCTGCCGCAGCCGGCCTGACCCGCAAGGCCCATTCCCCGCACAGCAAAACAAGACCGGGACCCCTCCGCCGATGGTTCGCCCCTGTAAGCGGATGGGTCCCGGCCTGGCTGTCACCGCGCCCTCAGCCGCGCCGGGGGCGATGGGGGCCGCGGCACTCCCTGGCGTACAGGGCTTCCCCGTACGGCAGGAACCCCGCCCGCGGCCTGCCGACGTGATTCATGTGCCTCCGTATGCTTTCCTGTCCGTGAGGGCCCCGGTCCATCCGGCATCGCGTCCGGCCGCCATCGGGCGGTCGGCAGGGCCCGCCTGCACCGGTACGCCGCCCTGCGTTCCTCGGCCCCAGGACCTTCTTCTACCTGGCGGCCTCAAACGTGTTCTCGTCCTGCAGGATCATGTCTTCGCCGCAGCAGACCAGCACCCCGTTCCCGGTATGCAGCACCTTGACGACGTTCCCGCAGATTTCGCATTTGTAGACCTGATTCAATTCCGTCATGTCGATTTCTCCTTATCACACCTGGGTCGAGAGGAAGATGGGCAGGGTCATGTGGGAAACCTGGTCCTGCAGCTCCTCGATGCCGTCGATGTGGCGGTCCTCGTCCTTCAGGATGCCTTCCAGCATCTCGCGGGTGGCGAAGTCGCTGACCTCGCCCGCCAGCTTGATGGCCTTGTTGTAGTCGGCGATGGCCTTCTCCTCGGCGTGGTGGTCGCTGTCCAGCATCTTGGGGACGTCGCTGCCGATGTGGATGCCGGTCAGCCGGCTCACGATCGGGATGCCCTCGAGGAACAGGATCCTCGCGATGAGCTTCTCGGCGTGCCGCATCTCCTCGATGGCGCGCTTTTCGATGCTGTCGTGCAGCTTCTCGTAGCCCCAGTTCGCGTTCATCTCGGAATGGACGATGTACTGGTTGGTCGCGCTCAGCTCGTCTGCGAGCAGCTCGTTGAGGACGGCGATCAACTGCTCGTTGCCCTTCATTAACTGGCGGATCCTTTCAAGTTCAGGCCGCCTGCCGGCGGGTATGGCTTGCCGCATGGAATGGCACGCATTCGTCTTGCTGTCATCAATATACCAAATAAACCGACCCGCGAAACCCTGGCGGCCCGTCAGCCGGCGCGCGCCCCCACGGCCTGCCGCGCCTCCATCCGCCGGTAGTGCATGTACAAATACAAGTCCGCGGACACCATCGAAAAGTTCAATATGTAGAAGAACAGCACGTACCACTTGGCGTTCGCGGACAGCAGCTTGCCCGCGATGCCGAAGGCGTAGCCCGACCAGATGAGCACCAGGAACAGCAGGCTCTTGCCCCGGGTGGACTTGCTGCGCCAGGTCTTGAGCACGTTGTTGGGCCACGACAGGCCGAACAGGACGATCATGATGATTTCGAAGGCGTTCGACATGCGGTTGTCCCATCCTTCACAGATAATGGAATCGCGCAACAATGTAGCATACGGCGGCCCGGGAACGCAACGGAAGCCGCCGGGGCGGGGCATACCCCGGCAGGGCGGACTGCCCGCTCCCCCCATGCGCCCGGTACCAACGTTCGTCCCCTGTACATCCGCAGCGCCTCCCTCCCATTTTATCGCCCCTGTACGGCCTCCCCACCTCGTCCTTATGTCCTGTTTTCTTGACATTCCCGACGTTTTTGCTTAGGATGATGTCAGACAAGACCAGGCCCGCCGCCAGCGACGGCGCTGGCATACGCAGAAGGCGCGCGTTTCCCCCCGGGGAAGGCGGCGCGCCCCGGGATGGGGTATATTCACCTCACCAAATATCGCCGGGAGGCGGGCACTACGCACGGAGAGGCGGTGAGCGCGGGACCGGAGGATGATTGCTATGCAGCCCGAGGCTGCAGCCACTATGGTTTCCCATCCAACCGACTGAAAGGAAAGGTACGATGAAGTCTATGAGGAAATGGATCTCCCTCGCGCTGATGGCGGCCATGCTGCTGTCCGTCGGGGGCAGCGCCCTGGCCCAGAACAGCCCGACCGACCTGAGCTTCTGGCTGTTCAACGCCATCCACGAGCAGTTCTACCGCCCCGGCGTCGAGGCCTGGAACGCGGAGAACCCGGACCGCCAGGTCAACGTCACGTTCGAGACCTACCCCAACCAGGAGCTGGGCAGCAAGCTGCTCATCGCGCTCCAGTCTGGCAGCGGCGCCCCGGACATCGTGGACATCAACATCAACTACTTCTCCAACTTCCTCTCCGGCGACATCCAGCTCGCGCCGCTCAACCGCGTCGTGGACCCGGTGCGCTCGCAGTTCATCGAGTCCCGCTTTGACATCTACAGCCGGGACGGCGTCGTGTACGGCCTGCCCACCCACGTGGGCGCCACGGTCGTCTACTACACCAAGACCCTGACCGACGCGGCCGGCATCGACATCGACGCCATCGACACCTGGGCGGACTTCGAGGAGGCCGGCGTCAAGTACCTGGCCGCCACCGGCAAGCCCTTCGTCGGCGTCGAGACCGGCAACCAGCGCCCCTTCTGGCCCATGATCGTGCAGCGGGGCGGGGACTACCTCGACCAGGACGGCAACGTCGTGCTGGACAGCGACGTCAACATCGAGGTCCTCACGATGCTCAACAAGTGGGTGAACGAGCTGGGCATCGCCGTGCCGCTGCCCGGCGGGTCCACCGCGACGGAGGAGACCTTCTCCTTCATCAACAGCGGCGGCATCGCCGCGCTCATCATGCCGATGTGGTACATGAGCCGCTACATCAACTACATGCCGGACATCAAGGGCAACGTCTTCATCCGCCCCATGCCCGTCGTGAACGAGGGTGACGCCAGGTCCGCCGGCATCGGCGGCACCGGCACCGCGGTCACCCTGCAGAGCAAGAACGTCGACCTCGCGGTCGACCTGCTCGCCTTCCTCAAGCTCACCCCCGAAGCCAACATCCGCATCTGGCAGTACGCCCGCTTCGACCCGCCGCGCTGGGACGTGTGGGACAGGCCCGAGCTCCAGCAGCCCGACGAGTACTTCGGCGGCGAGGTCATCTTCAACACGCTGCTGGACGTCAAGGACAACATCCCCTCCCCCAACTACAACGCGCTTTCCACCGCCGCCCAGGACACCGTGATGAACACGGTCATGTTCCAGGCGCTGGAGATGAAGCTGGATCCCGCGCAGGTGCTGCGCGACGCCGCTGCCGACCTGCGGGCGCAGCAGCAGTAACACCCCGGCCCCTGCAATTACCTGAAACGACCCGTCCCCGGGGCAGGGCAAGCGCCCTGCCCCCGGGGGCCTGAGGCAGCAGCAGGAGTGATGATGTCCGACAAGCCACGCAGGCGCACGGCCCTTGGGGCCCTCAAGCACGTACTCTACAGCCCGGGCGCGGCGCCCTACCTCTTCGTCCTGCCCTTCGTCGCCGCGTTCCTGCTGTTTTTTTTATATCCCACGCTGCAGACCATCTACATGAGCTTCCACCGCGTGCTCAGCCTGACCAACATGCAGTACATCGGGCTGCGCAACTACCAGCGCCTCAACAACGCGCAGTTCCTGGGCGCCCTGCGCCTGAACACGCACTTCACGCTCATCACGGTGGCGCTGCTCATCCCGCTGCCCGTCACGTTCGCCGCGATGCTCAACAGCCGCCTCATCAAGGGCCGCAACTTCTTCCGCTCGGCGCTGTTCATCCCGTCGCTGACGTCGGTCATCGTGGCCGGCATCTCGTTCCGGCTCATCTTCGGCTCGCTGGAGTTCTCGGTGGCCAACCGGGTCATGGCGGCCTTCGGGCAGATGCCGGTGCGATGGAACCTGGTCTACTGGCCCAGCATCGTCATCATGGCGTCGCTGTCCATCTGGCGCATGACGGGCGTCTACATGATCTATTTCCTCTCGGGGCTGCAGTCCGTCCCGGCGGAGCTGTATGAGTCCGCCGACATCGACGGCGCGAACTTCCTGCAGAAGTTCTTCCGCATCACGGTGCCGCTGCTCAAGCCGACCATCGTGTACGTCCTCACGCTCGTCGTGTTCGAGGGCTACCGCATGTTCACCGAGAGCTACGTCTACTGGAACGAGAACACGCCGGGGGGCCTGGGCCTGACCATCACCCGCTACATCTACCAGGAGGCCTTCCGCAAGAACGACATGGGCTTCGGCTCGGCCATCGGCATCACGCTGCTGGGCATCGTCATGGTCATCAACGTCATCCAGCTGACGGGCTTCGGCCTGTTCAGGAAGGAAAGGTAGGCTGCCGTGGCAAGGACGAGAAAACTGGCCGCGCAGGCCCTGCTGTTCATGCTGATGCTCGCCGTCAGCGCGGTGACGCTGTTCCCCATCTTCTACCTGTTCCTGGGCTCGTTCTCCGACGTCAGCCGCATCTTCGTGGACGGCATCAACCTCACCCCGCGGCTGTCCAGCCTCACGCTGGAGAACTACGAGGCGACGTTCAACTTCAGCAACGGCATCTACCTGCAGTGGTACGCCAACAGCTTCCTCATCATGCTGATGTTCACCACCGGCGCGCTGGTGCTCACGTCGATGGTCGGCTACGGCCTGGGCGCGTACCAGTTCCGCGGGCGCAACGTCGTGTTCGTCCTCGTCCTCATCGTCATGATGATCCCCATCGAGATCCTCATGCTCCCGCTGTACAGCCTCGCGGTGCGGTGGGGCATCATGGGCACCAAGGCCGGGGTCGTCCTGCCGTTCATGGTGTCCGCCAGCGCGGTGTTCTTCTTCCGCCAGTACACGACGGGCCTGCCGCTGGAGCTCATGGACGCCGGGCGCATCGACGGCGCCACGGAGTTCGGCATCTTCTACCGCATCATGGTGCCGCTGATGAGGCCCGCGTTCGGCGCGATGACCATCCTCATGGCGATGACGAGCTGGAACCAGTTCGTCTGGCCGCTCATCGTGCTGCGCGAGAACCGCAACTTCACCCTGCCCATCGGGCTGGCGAGCCTCATCTCGCCCTACGGCAACAACTACCAGATGCTGCTGGCCGGCGCGGTCATGGCGGTCGTCCCGGTCATCCTGGTCTTCATCTTCAACCAGAAGTCATTCGTCTCGGGCCTCGCCGCCGGCGGGGTCAAGGGATAGCAATAGCAACGATCATTATCGGAGGATAACGCATGGCAGTCGGCGCGAAGCACGCGAAGGTGACCCTGGGGGCCCGGGGCGCGAAGATCGACCGGAACATCTACGGCCATTTCGCCGAGCACCTGGGCAGGTGCATCTACGACGGGCTCTACGTGGGGAAGGGCTCCCCCATCCCCAACGAGGAAGGCATGCGCCTGGACGTCGTCGAGGCGCTGCGGAAGATCAAGATCCCCGTCCTGCGCTGGCCGGGCGGGTGCTTCGCGGACGAGTACCACTGGATGGACGGCATCGGCCCGCAGGGCGGCCGCAAGCGCATGATCAACACGCACTGGGGCGGCGTCGTGGAGGACAACAGCTTCGGCACCCACGAGTTCTTCCGCCTGTGCGAGATGCTGGACACCGCGCCCTACATCTGCGGCAACGTCGGCAGCGGCACGGTGCGCGAGATGAGCGAGTGGGTCGAGTACATGAACTTCCGGGGCGAATCGCCCATGTCCGCCCTGCGCCGCGCCAACGGCCGGGAAGAGCCGTTCGGCATCAAGTATTTCGGCGTGGGCAACGAGAACTGGAACTGCGGCGGCCGTATGCGCGCGGAGCACTACGCGGACCTGTACCGCAACTACGCGACCTACGCCCGCAGCTACGAGGGCTTCCCCCTCTACCGCGTCGCCGCGGGCCCCAGGGGCGCCAACTACCACTGGACCGAGGTGCTCATGCGCGAGGCGTCCCACTTCATGGACGGCTTCGGCCTGCACTACTACACGCGCGTGGGCGACAAGGTCATCGTCCGCAAGCTGGCGGACGGCAACGACATCTACCTGCGCGACGAGTCGCGCTCCCGCGGGTCGGCGACCGAGTTCGGCGAGAAGGACTGGTTCGGCATCATGAAGGCCGCCTGGTTCACCGACGAGCTGGTGCAGAAGCACTCCGAGATCATGGACAAGTACGACCCGGACAAGAAGGTCGCCCTCATCGTGGACGAGTGGGGCACGTGGTTCGACGCGGAGCCCGGGACCAACCCCGGCTTCCTCTACCAGCAGAACACGCTGCGCGACGCGGTCTCCGCGGCCATCTCGCTCAACGTCTTCAACAACCACGCGGACCGCGTGCGCATGGCGAACATCGCCCAGACCGTCAACGTCCTCCAGGCCGTCATCCTCACGCAGGAAGACCGGATGGTGCTGACGCCCACCTACCACGTCTACGACATGTTCACCTGCCACCACGACGCCGCCCTCATCCACACCGAGGTTCAGGCGCCGGAGTATGCCTACGGGTCCGAGTCCGTGCCCGGCCTGGTCGTCTCGGCCTCCCGGGACGCGGCGGGGACCGTCCACCTGACCGTCGCCAACCCGGACCCCGCCAACGCGGTCGATTTGGACGTCGACCTGGGCGAGTGGCCCGCGGGCCGCGCGTCCGGGGACGTCATCACCGCGCCGCGCATGAACGCCCTCAACGACTTCGGGGCCGAAAGCCAGGTCACGGTGAAGGCGTTCGACGGCATAACGCTGCATGAAAACATCGCCTCGCTGCGGCTCCCGCCGATGAGCGTCGTCGCGGTGCACCTGGGCCACTGAGGCGGGCGGGCCTAACCGCCGAGGCGCGGGAGGCAGGGACAGGACGATGCCAAACGTCGCGATCATCGCGGACGACCTGACCGGGGCCTGCGACGCGGGCATCCAGCTCGCGGCCGCGGGTTTCCGTACGAGCGCCTTCATCGGCCCGTCCCGCCTTCCCGCATCGTTTCCCGGCGACGCCCTCGCCCTCAGCACCGGCACGCGGGATTTGGCCGCCCCCGAGGCGGCCGCCTGCGTCCGCGACGCCGCCCGGGCGCTGCGGGCGCTGCACTTCGAGCACCACTACAAGAAAGTCGACTCCCTGCTGCGGGGCAGCGTGTTCGCGGAGGCCGGGGCCTGCATGGAGAGCCTCGGCCATGCGTACTGCCTGCTTTCGCCCGCCTACCCCGACAACGGCCGCCGCCTCGTGGGAGGCGAGGTCGTGGTGACGGACGCCGGAGGGACTAGGAAAATCCCCGTGGACCTGGGCGGGGCCGCCCGCTTCGGCGTCCGCGCCGCGCATATCCCCCTGGCGGACGTCGCCCGGGGACCGGAGCACCTCGCTGCGGTTATTCGCGGGCGAATCGAGGGCGGCCCCATCGTCCTGCTGGCGGACGCCGCGGAGAACGTGCATTTGCGCGCCGCCGCGGACGCCATCCGCCTCGTGCCCGCAGCGTGCCTCCCCGCGGGCAGCGCGGGGCTGGCGAAGCACATGCTGCCCCACTGGCCGGCCCCCGCCGCCGCGCGCACACCCGAGCGCGTGCCCGCGCGCCCCGGCGGGCGGGTCCTCGTCGTCGCGGGTTCCGTCCACCCGTCCGCGCTGGCGCAGTTGGACCGGATGCGCGGCGCGCCGGGATTCGCGGTATTCGATGATGCTGGCGAGGCGGCGCACGCCGT
>DATHTQ010000350.1:0-4112 GCA_035463055.1 Candidatus Limnocylindria bacterium | reverse complement strand
CTGGGTTCGAGGCGACCGTTATGCGAAGCGGCCACGCGCTGGACCTGTACGGGAACGCGGCCCGGTTCGACGGCGGCGCGCCGATGCTGTTCGACGTCATCCTGACGGGCCGTAACCGTGAAGGATCATCGCTCCTGCGTTATGCCCATGCGGATGGCCGCGCGGTGTGCGGCGGGAAGGACTGGGTGTTCTCCCCCGCTTCCGCCTCCGGCGTTCTCGTCGAATATCCAGGGGGAGGGCGGGACGCCGCGCTTACCCTGACGCCAAAGGGATTCGTCAGCGAACCCTGCCCACCGGCCACGATGCGCGCAGGCGCGTCCGCGGGGCGGCTGTTCCGCCGCGCGCGCCTGGCATACGCCGCAGGATGTTTCCAGGACGGCACAGGTCTGCCTAAGGTACATACTCCCTTCATCACGGAAAAAATCCGCTGACGGAAGCAGCGGCGCAAGGAAGCGGGCCAGAGGCCCGTTATTTGTTTGTATCGGCTGTTTCGCGGGCAGGGTGCGCCCGGCGCGAGTACACGCACCCGCAGTAGTCCTGCCGGTACAGCCCGAAACGGCGGCTAAGCTCCAGGGAACGCAGGTACCCGTTCCGCTTCTTGAAGTCGCTGGGCAGGAACGCCACCCCCGCCGCCTCCCCCTCCTCGGCGCCGATGCGGTTGAGCAGGGCGGCGTCCTTGCGGGGGCTGAGGGTGAGCGTGGTGGTGAACCAGCGGAACCCCATATCCGCGGCGGCGCGGGCGGAGCGGCGCAGCCGGAGGCGGAAACAAGCCGCGCACCGGGCGCCACCCTCGGGTTCATTCTCCAGGCCGAGGACAACCTGCTCCCAGGCCTGCGGGTCGTAGGGGGCGAGGATGAACCCCTCGGGCCACCCGGTTTCCTTCGCCAGGCGCTCCGCCTCCCCCGCCCTGATGGCGTACTCCCGCGCGGTGTCCATGTTGGGGTTGTCGAACAGCACGGTCACCCGGAACGCCGCATGGACCCGCTCCAGCACCGCGGATGAACAGGGTGCGCAGCACACGTGCAGCAGGAGCGAAGGCCGCTCCCCCGCGCTTGCGTGGGCTTCCATCAGTTCCTGCATCCGCCGGTCGAACCCGAACGCCTGTTCCACGTTTCTCCTCCGCTGGCAGTATAGCACAGCCACGGGGGTATATTCATCCTGAACCACGCACGACTACGAATCGAAGGAGTGTTACGATGTCAACAACGCGCATGAAGCCGCTTGCAATCCTGCTGGCGCTGGCGCTGCTGTTCACGATGGCGGCGCCTGCGTCCGCAGACGGCACGCTGATCGTTGGTGAGGTAACCATCACCAACAACAACCGCGTCAACATCCGCAGCGGCGGCAGCACGGCATATCCCATCATCGGGAGCGCAAACCCCGGGGACCTGTTCCAGACCACCGGCCAGGCCAGCACCGGGTGGTATGAGATCCTCCTGGACGACGGCACGACCGGCTACGTCTCCAACACGCTGGTCTTCTTCTCGCCCTACAACACGCCCATCCCCATCGGCGGGCAGTACAGCCTGCCGGTGTACTACCGCACGACCGGCGGCGTGACGCTACGTACCGTCACCGTGCCGGTGCGCGTCGGCCAGAACACCGTCACGGCAGACGACGCACAGGTGCCGGGATACCGGCTCGTGAGCCCGCGCAGCATCATCGTCAATGTGGACGCCCAGGGCCGCGCGACGCCCGCCGGCGCGGTGTTCACCTACGAGCTTTCGGCCCCCCTGCCCACGGCCAGGCCGGTCTCGGCCACGGTGCCCGTGTATTACCGTGACCTCTCCAACAACATCCTGGCCACGGAATTCCGCACCCTGCCCCCCGGCGCGCACCTCGTGCGGGCGGACCTGACGAAGATCCCCTTCAACTACATGCTCACCGGGCCTTCGGACGCGGTGGTCATCGTGTCCTACACCGGCGCGGCGTCGCCCGCCTCGGTCAACTTCATCCTGTCCCCCATCACCGTGGTCACCCCGCGGCCCGTGACCGCCGTCGTGACGGTCAGCTACCGCGACCAGTCCGGCAACGTCCTGTTCACCGATCGGGTCACCGTCACGCCGGGCTATACGACCATCACCGCAAACGACGCCCGCGTGCCCGCGGGCATGACGCTGGTATCCAACCGCAACGTCACGGTTTTCGTGAGCAGCACGGGCATCAGCTACCCCAGCGGCGTCATCTTCACCTACGCGAACCCCTCCCGCGCGATCATCCAGATCATCTACCAGGACAACGCGGGACGCTTCCTGTACGCCGAGAACCGGGTGCTGGGCCCCGGCACGCACACCATCACCGCCGATGACAACCGCGTATCCAGTGAGTACGTCCTCCAGGGAGCGCGCTCCCAGCAGGTGACCGTCTTCAACGACGGCACCCCGAGCCCGTCCCAGGTCGTCTTCACCTACGCGAGGCCCGTCGCGGTCAACATCGCGGTGGAATACCGCGACATGGACGGGCGCATCCTCTATACGGAGTCCCGCGCCCTGAACGCGGGTACGCACACCATCTCCGCCAACGACGCCCGCGTGCCGGCGGGCTACGTGCTCCAGGACGCGCGCAGCCAGCAGGTCACGGTCTACAGCAACGGCAGCGCTTCCACGTACAGGGTCGTCTTCCGCTACGCGATGCCGCCGCAGAACGCGACCATCAGCGTCGTCTACCGCGACAGCAGCGGCGCGACGCTGTTCACCGAGACCCGCACCCTCTCCCAGGGCACGCACGTCATCACCGCGAACGACGCGCGCGTGCCTGCCGGATACACCCTGACCAGCCAGAGGAACGTCCAGGTGACGGTATCCGGCGGCTTCGCCAGCCCGTCCCAGGTGACCTTCTGGTACAACAGGCCGCCGCAGAACGCGACCGTCAGCGTCGTATACCGCGACCAGAACGGCACCACGCTGTTCACCGAGACGCGCACCCTGTCCCAGGGAACGCACACCGTCTCGGCCAATGACGCGCGCGTCCCGGCCGGCTACACGCTGACCAGCCAGCGCAACGTGCAGGTGACGGTCAACAACGGCATCGCCAGCCCGTCCCAGGTGACCTTCTGGTACACCCGGCCGGTCAACGCCACCGTCAACATCGTCTACCGCGACCAGAACGGCGCTACCCTCTTCACGGAGACCAGGACGCTGCCGCAGGGCACGCACACGGTCACCGCGAACGACGGCCGCGTCCCGGCCGGCTACACCCTGACCAGCCCGCGCAACGTGCAGGTCACGGTGAACAGCAGCGGAAACGCCAGCCCGTCGCAGGTCGTCTTCATGTACTCCAGGCCCGTCTCCGCCACGGTCAACATCGTCTACCGCGATGACAACGGGGCGACCCTGTTCACCGAGACGCGCACGCTGCCGCAGGGCACGCATACCGTCACGGCAAACGACGGCCGCGTGCCGAGCGGCTATACGCTGACCAGCCCGCGCAACGTGCAGGTCACCGTGAGCAGCAACGGGAACGTGAGCCCCGACCCCGTCATCTTCACCTACACGCCTCCGGGACCACCGGTCACGGTAAACGTCCCGGTCATCTACAGGGATGAGAACGGCGCCATCCTGCACCAGGCCAGCGTCCAGGTGACGTCCGGCCAGCCGGTGACCGTCCAGGCCTACCAGACCTACGTCCCCGACGGCTACACCCTCATCAGCGAGAACAGGGTGACGGTCCGCGTCAATAGCCAGGGAGAGGCGAACCCGTCGCAGGTCGTGTTCACCTACCGCGCGCCGGAAGGCCCCGCGGTCGTCGTGAACGTGCCCGTCATCTACAGGGATACGACCGGCGCCATCCTGCACCAGGACAGCGTCCAGGTATCCTCCGCCGAGCCCAGGACCATCCAGGCGTTCCCGACCCTGGTGCCCCAGGGGTACACCCTCGTGGGCGACAACCGGGTGACGGTCCGCGTGAACAGCCAGGGCCAGGCGACCCCGTCCCAGGTCGTATTCACCTTCCAGGCGCCCGGCCAGGCCGGGACGATCCAGGTGGTCTACCGCGACCAGCAGGGCAGCGTGCTCTTCCAAGGCAACGTGTCCATCAATCCCAACGAGACCAAGGAGATCCGCGCATTCACGGCCAATGTGCCAGCCGGATACACCCTCGTCAGCGACTCGCCG
>DATHTQ010000349.1:0-7709 GCA_035463055.1 Candidatus Limnocylindria bacterium | reverse complement strand
GGAAGAACCAGGAATGCGAAAGCCCCGTCCACTCCTCGGGCCCGGGGTGGCAGAAGGCGAGGCGGAAGGCGATGGGCGTCCCGATGGCGCCCTCGCGGATGAGGTCCCGCGCCATGTGGTGGGTCTGGGAATAGCGCTGGTTGTGGCCGATCATCAGGGTCCTGCCAGTTTCCCGGGCGACCCTGGCCATCTCCTCGCAGTCCTGGAGCGTGGTGGCCATAGGCTTCTCGCACAGCACGTGCGCCCCTGCCCGCAGCGCCTGGATGGAGGTCTCGGCGTGGGCGACGTTATGTACGCAGACGCTGACCGCGTCCACGCCGGAGGCCAAGAGCCCCTCGACGCTGTCGTATGCCTTCGCGCCGCAGCGCCGGGCCAGGTCCGCGGCGCGCTCCGGCATCCTGTCGTACGTCGCTATGATTTTGCAGTCCGGGTTCGCCAGGTATTCCGGCGCGTGGCGCACCTGCGCGATCTTCCCGCAGCCGATGATGCCGACCTTGACCATCGCCACTCCTTTACTTGCGGTTCCCGCGCACGTTCTGCAGCAGCACGGCCAGGATGATGATCGCGCCGCTGATGGCGCCGGTGAGGAACGTGGGCACCTTGGCGGCGACCAGCGTGTTGCTGATGATCTTGAACATCAGCACGCCCAGGAAGCTGCCGATGATCTTGCCGCGGCCGCCGGACATCGCCGTGCCGCCGATGGCGACCGCCGCGATGGCGTCCATCTCGAAGAGGTTGCCCGCGCTGGCGGAGGCGACCGCCATGAGGCTGGAGGAATACAGCCAGCTCGTGAAGCCGCACAGGATGCCGGTGATGGTGAAGACCGAGACCTTGATGAGGTTCACGTTGACGCCGGCCAGGCGCGCGCTGTTCGCGTTGCTGCCCACCGCGTAGATGTGCTTGCCCAGGCGCGTGCGCTGCATGATGACCCCGAACAGCAGCCCCATGAGGATGAAGATGACCATCGGGTAGGGAACCCGCTGGCCGAACACCTCGAACGCGCCGTTGGCGACGTTGCGGAACTCCTGGTAGAACGGCTGGGAGGACATTCCGCCCGCGACCGAGAAGGGGCCGCCCTGCCCGAAGTGGTTGACGATGGCGCGGCAGGAGGTCTGCACTGCCAGCGTCGCGATCATCGCGGGCATGCGCCCGTAGGCGACCAGCGTGCCGTTCAGGCCGCCGATCATCGCGCCGCCCGCCAGGCAGAACGCGAGCATGACCCAGATGTTGCCCGTCGCGTTGAGCACCTCGATGCCGAAGCCCGACAGGATCGCCACCTGGGCGCCCACCGAGATGTCGATCATCCCCGCGCAGATGACCATCGTCATGCCCAGGGCGATCATGCCGGTCGTCGTCGCGGACTGGCGGAAGAGCGTCGAGATGTTGCGCCAGCTGAAGAAGTTGGAGTTGACGGACACCGCGATGCCGATGATGAGGATGAAGGAAACCAGGTAGCTGTAGTCCGAGAACAGCTTCTTGAGGACCCCCCCGGGCGTCAGCCCCCGGGCCGTTCTGGCCGATTCACTCATGCTTCAAACCTTCCTTGCCGGTTTCTTCCGTCCCGACGGCGCCTTCCATCTCCAGGTTGGAGCCGGTGGAGTAATACATCAGGTCCTCCTCCGTGAGCTGGGCGCGGGGGATCTCCTTGTTGATCCTGCCCTTGTACATCACGATGCAGCGGTCCGCCACCTTGATGATCTCGGGGAACTCCGAGGAGAAGATGAGCAGCGCCTTGCCCTGCTCCGCCAGGCGGATGAGCAGGTGGTATATCTCGAACTTCGTGCCGACGTCGATGCCCTGCGTGGGGTTGTCGAAGATCAGCACGTCCGCGCCGGTCTCGAGCCAGCGGCCCAGGATGATCTTCTGCTGGTTGCCGCCCGACAGCGACGTGATGAGGTTCCTCGGGTTGTCCGCCCTGATGGCCAGCGCGGCCTTCTGGCGCATATAGCGCGCCTTCTCGGCCTTGGGCTGTATGAGCAGCGACCGCATCCGCGTGTTGAAGAACCCCATGGACACGTTGTCGAGGATGGACAGGTCGTTGTGGATGCCGCGCTCCTTGCGGTTGCGCGGCACCATGGCCAGCCCCTTGCGCATGCGCGAGCGGATCGTGCCGTGCAGCGGCAGCCCGCCCATCTCGATGGACCCGGTGTGCGGGATGACGCCGAACAGCGCGTCCGCGAGCTGGTCGCGCCCGGAGGACTGCAGCCCCGTGAACACCAGGATCTCGCCCTTGTGCACGTCGAAGGAGATGTCGTGGAAGTTCTCCCCGCTGATGCCGCGCGCGCGCATGGCGACGGTCCCGGTGGTATGCACCGGCTTGTCGTGGAAGTCGTCGTTGGCGAGGGCGCGGCCGATCATGAGCTCGGTGATTACTTTCTCGTCGGTGTCCGCGATGCTCCCCTGGCCGACCAGCTTCCCGTCCCGCAGGACGTAGTAACGCTCGCAGATCTCGAAGATCTCGGGCATCTTGTGGGAGATGTAGATGAAGCCGACGCCCTGGTCCCGCAGCTGGCGCATGATGGCGAACAGGTTGCTGACCTCGCGGGTGGACAGGGCGCTGGTGGGCTCGTCCATGATGATGAGGTCGCACTTGAAAAGCAGGGCGCGCGCGATCTCCACGAGCTGCTTCTCGGCGATCTGCAGGTCGCCCACGACCGTCCAGGGGTCGATCTCGATGTTCATGCGGCTGAACACCTCCGCCGTGCGGGCGGCCATCTGCTTCTTGTCCAGAAGCCCCCCTGGCCCCAGGATCTCCTGCGCGAGGTACATGTTCTCGAACACGCGCAGGTCGTTGCAGAGGTTCAGCTCCTGGTGGATGAAGCGGATGCCGTGGCGCATCGCCTGCAGGGCGTTGCCCATGCGCACGGGCTTCCCGTCCAGCAGGATGCGCCCGCCGGTCGGCGGGAAGGTGCCCGCGAGGACGTTCATCAGGGACGACTTTCCCGCCCCGTTCTCGCCCAAAAGCCCCACGATCTCGCCGGAGCGCACGGTGATATCCACGTGGTCCACGGCGCGCACCGGGCCGAAGTCCACCACGACCTGTTCCATACTGATCTGCAACCGGCATCCCCTCCTTGCCACGGCGCGAGCCCATGAAAAAGGGGCCGGCCGCGCTGGCCGGCCCCTCAGGGGGCAATGTTACTCGAAAATCGCGTAGCGGTCAATGAACTCCTGGCTGCTGCGGAACTCGTCCACCGTGTCCTTGTCGATCTCGATGGTCGGGATCAGGAACAGCTGGCCCGCGACGTCCTGGCCCTGGTACTGCTCGCCCTTGGCCACGGCGACGGTCAGGCGGATGGCCTCACGGATGTAGGAGGGGCTGAAGTAATAGGTCAGCAGCTCGGGCTTCTCGACGGTGTCGAAGGTGCCCAGCGTCTCGCGGCGGCCGCCGACGGAGGTGATGATGCGCAGGTCGTCCATGCCGCTCTCCTGGGAGAGGACCGTCATGAGGCCGTCGACGATCTCGTCGTCGTGGGTCACGATGAGGTCGAGGTCGGCGATGGTGGCGGCGTCAGCGGTGCTCAGCCAGTTCTCGATGAACTCCTTGGACTTGGCGTTGGACCAGTCGGTCTGGAAGCCTTCCTGGAGGAGGTTGAACTGGGCGCCGTAGGGGGAGGCGTTCAGCACGTCCACCATGCCGCCGGTGCGCTGCTTCGACACGGTCGAGGCGTCGCCGATGAACAGCAGGTAGTTGATGGTCTTGCCGGCCTTGAGGTCCTCCTCGAAGAACTTGAGGAGGTATTCGCCCATCATGTTGCCGATCTTCTCGTTGTCGCCCATGATCTCGGCGGCCTTGCCCTCGAAGTTCTCGATGAGGCGGTCATAGATGATCAGCGGGATGCCCTGGTCCACGATGTTCTGGGCGGCGTTGCGCAGCTGCTCGCCTTCCAGCGGCCACAGCATGATCGCGTCCACGTCCTGGTTCATGATCTCTTCCAGGCCCTGGATCTGCTTGGATGCCTCGTTGCCGACGGCCATGATGTAGTCCTCGATGACGCCCGCGGCCTTGAGGTCTTCGGCCTCTGCCCTGGCGTGCGCTACGCTCTCGCCGGTGAACCCGTGGTCCGCGTCGGGGGTGACGATACCGATCTTGATCCCGGCGTTCTCCGCCAGGGCCGCCGACATGGTCAGCAGCAGCATCAGGGACAGGGCCAGCGCGACAAACCGTTTCATGGTTACCCTCCTGCATGGTTTTTTATGACTCGTCAGCCTTCCGGCTGAAAAATCCGGCTTACCCATTATACCCGCCGCTCCGGGTTCTTGTTCTTTCCTTGTGCTATTGTATGTTGCCGGCCGCGGGGTGTCAAGGAAACTAAGGGACACTTCGCCGGTTTCCATTGGGAAAACGGCATGGTGCCACTTCATGGCGAAGCCCGCGCCATGGCGTCGGAATGGCCTGTGGCAAGCGCCGGCAGCGCGAAAAAAGCCGCGGGCCCTGCGGCCCGCGGCGGAGGGGTAGGGGATGGGTGCCTTACTCGATGACCCGCAGGTCGTGGCGGATCGGGGAGAGCAGCTCGTACCCCGTTTCCGTGACGACGACGTTCTCCTCGATGCCGAACATCCCGTTCTCGTCGCACACGCAGGGCTCGCAGGCGAAGCACATGCCGGGCTGCGCCAGCGCGGTCTCGCCGAGCTCCAGGCAGGGGTACTCGTGGAAGTCCAGCCCGATGCCGTGGCCGATCCAGTGCAGGGTCCGGTTGATGCCGGTCATGCCGTGGCTGTCCAGGAACGCGTCCACCGCGCGCACGCAGTCCGACAGCGGCTCGCCGGGCTTGAGCTTCGAAAGCCCCAGGTAGCACGCGTCCACGGTGATCTGGTGGTAGTCGAGCTGCTTCTGGGTCGGCTTCCCGATGACGGCGGTGCGGATGATGTCGGAGTAGTAGCCCTTGTAGCAGGGGCCGCCGTCGATCATCAGCACCTCGCGCTCGTGCTTGCCGCCGATGACGCGGTCGGACGACGGGCAGTTGGTATGCGGGTCGCGGTCCAGGCCGGCGCGGATGCCCATGTCGAGGATATTGTCGCACCCGAGGCGGAACGCCTCCATGCCCATGACCTGCATCAGCGCCCGCTCGGTGGTAACCCCGGGGACGACGCTGGTGAACGCCTTCTCATACAGCAGGCAGTTGAGCTCGCATGCCTTGCGGAAGTACTCGATCTCCTGGGGGGACTTGATGCTGCGGATGGACCAGAGCATCGGGGCCGCGTCGCCGTGTTCGCACCCGGTGTCCCCCAGGTGGGCGAGCAGGCCGCTGAGCACCGGGAACGTCAGGTGCGGCCTAAAGCCGATGCCGGTCTCCAGGCCGATGCGCTTGCCGCGCAGGCCCAGCTTGTCCATCGTCACCTTGATGGCGTCCAGGAACGTGGCCGGGCGCGCGCCGCCCGCCGCGTTCTTGTCGTAGTAGAACAGGTCGGATTCCGCAAGCCAGGTCGTCACGCCCATCGTGCCGACGCTGGACTTGGAGCCGATGAGCCGCCAGTCCCCCCCGGCGTTCACGACGAGGAAGGCGGGGGTGGAGATCTTCGATTCCCAGACGATGCTCTGGTAGCCCGTGAAGTAGCGGATGTCCTCCTTCGTGCTCAGCAGCACGCCGTCGAAGCCGAACCGCGCCATCCCCTCCAGCAGTTTTTTCCTGCGCGCCTGGAACTCCCCGACGGTGAAATCGAGCATCTGGTAGTCCAGCATCGCTTACGCCCGCCCTTCCGCGGCCTTCAGGTCCGCCTCGGCGGCCAGGTAGCCGAACGCGGCCCAGAAGCCGTTGTCCACGATCCACTGGTTGGTCTCGCGCTGCTTCGCGGCGTCTCCCGCGCCCTCGTACCAGGTGGAGAGGCCGTATCCCTGGGTGGCCAGCGCGATGGGCGTGAACTCCTGCCCCTCGGGAGGGAGCCGCAGGGTCTCCGGCTCCTTGAGCCCCGCGTAGACGAGCGCGCAGTTCTGGTAGAACTGGTTCTCCCCGGCGTCAAAGGCCGGGTCCACGTCCTTGAGCAGCGCGCGGGCCTCGTCCGCCTTGCCGAGCTTCGTCTTGGTGCGCCACAGCCACGATATGATGGCGGGCCACAGGGTCGGGTCGCCCGTCGCCGGGGTCCTGGGCAGGCAGGTCTCGTAGGCCTTCTCGGCCCTTTCGTAATCGCCCAGCAGGTAGTACGCGAGGCCGAGGTGGTACCAGGTGTCCCAGTTCGTCGGGTCAAAGCGGGAGGAGGCCTCCAGGTCCGCCGCGCCCTGCTGGAAGAAACGCAGGCTCAGGTAGCGGTGCCCGCGGAAGCGCAGCAGCAGCGCGTGGAAGGGGTCAAAGGTGAGGCCCATCGAATACGCCGCGATGGCGTCGCGGAAGCGGGTCTGCTTGGCGTATGCGTGGCCCTTCTCCAGCCACAGCGCGGGGTTCCTCGGGTCTTCCAGCAGCTTCGCGTCCGCGCTGCCGGCGGCGTCCGCGGCGGAGGGCATCAGGAACGTGGATAGGATAACCTGCTCTTTCCCGGGCTGGGCCGGGGTCGTCCGCTCTGACATAACATCCTCCAGTATGCATATTCGTCCGCGGTATGCGGGATTTTGCAATGTTATGCGCCTTGTATGCGCTTGTCAACACAGGCCGGGAAAGGCTTCTGAAAATGTGAAATCCAAAAAGCCGTTGTTTTTCAACGCATTTTTGTGGCGTTGCGGTCGCTTGCAGGCCTCGCCTGGCGCCGGAAACGACGGTATCCGCATTGTACTTATAATGTACTTACATATGCTCGTATTGACATCCAAGCCGGATATTGTTAGGTTTGCTTACATTCCACCAAGGGGGACGCGATGGCAATCCAGCGTTTTGACTCCGTCCCCGGCATGAGCCGGGCGGTCATCCACAACGGCGTCATCTACTTCACCGGGCACGGGGCAAGGCCGGAATTCACGACCCCGCGCGACCAGGCCCAGGCCGTCCTCGCCCGCATGGACGAGCTGCTGCTCAGGTTCGGCTCCGACCGTGAGCACGTGCTCAATGCCTTCCTGTTCGTCAGCGACATGCGGCACTACGAGGAGATCGCCTCCGTCTGGAGGGAATGGATCCCCGCCCAGTTCGCACCCGCGAGCACGCTGGTGGAGGCGAAGCTTTCCCACGAGTACCTGTTCCTGGAAGTCACGCTGACCGCCGCCGTGAAGGAAACGCCCGGCGAGACGGAGGGGAACGATGGCTGAGCCGACGCTGGAGCAGCTCCGGGCGCAGGTCCAGGCGGCCCCGAGGGACCCGGAAGGGTATCTTCAGCTTGGCCTGGCGCTGAACCGGGAGGGGAGGCTGGCGGAGGCGCTGGACGCGTTCTCGCGCGGCCTGGTGGAGAACCCCTTTCATATGCTCCTGCGCCAGCAGCGCGCGCGCAAGAACATGGCGAGGAACCCCTGGCTCGCGCTGAGCGACTTCACCCTGGTCACCCGCATCGCGCCTTCCTATTGGGAGGGGTGGTACTACATGGGGGTGACGTACTTCCTCAACGACCTTCCCGAACGCGCCCGGGACGCCTTCACGCGGTGCCTGCAGGAGGCCCAGGCCTCCAACGCGTCGCTCATCCCGGTCATCGACTGGCTGTACACCGTGCATATGAAGCTCGGCGAGGCGCGGGAAGCCCGGGAGGCGCTCTCCCTGTTCACCCAGGACGGGGCGGACCCCGATGGCGAGGACTACTCCTACGCGCGGCGCCTCCTCCTCTACAAGGGCCTGCTCACCCCGGACGACTTCTTC